>JBPCTA010000457.1:0-3372 GCA_051006595.1 Pirellulales bacterium | reverse complement strand
TGGATTCGGGGGCACGACGCCTTCCGGAGAAACGGCCGGAGCAGGATCACCGGGGAGTGGATCGCTCGGCGGAAGGATGGAGAGTGAAGTCGTCATGCTGGTGCCGCCGCGGCGCTGGGACGAACGATCGATGGCTGAATGACCAACTGGAGCACACTGCGGCGGGGTTTTAGGGAAGGGAATCAACCGACTCAAGAGCAGCACCCCAAAAAGACCCCTCTTCAGGAGGGATCCCTGTCTGCGGAAACAGCCTGGAACCCCGTCAGCCTTCGCTCTTGATCCGCCTCCGCGAACTCCGCTATCACCCCACTCTTCCTTTTCGGCAGCCGCCTGCCGGCGGTCGCAGGAAGGCTCCGTGTGACTCACGGCGCTCATCGCAGTCAGGAACCACAGCCAGGGACACAGTGCCATGAAGATCGGCAGGGCTTTCGCCGACGCGGTCGCCAACATGCCCGGCATGGGGCCATTGATTCCCAAGGTGCAAACGCAGATGCGGGCCGCGCGGTCACGCCGCCGACTGCGGCGGTTGCAGGCGGCCAACGCCGCAGCGACTGCCTCGATGCCAACGGTCGAGGAACTGGTGGGCATGTCCGCCACTCCAGTCGAATACGCCGCGTGGATCGTGAACCAGGAGGTGCCCACAGATCGAAAAAACACCGGGGCCGCTGGCCGGCGTTCGGTCACCGGCTCCGGCCATCCGCTGGTGAGCGTGCTGATCCCCGTGTATCGCGTGAAGAACAGGTTTCTGGCCCGCACACTCGAATCGCTCGCAGCGCAGACCTTTGGCAACTGGGAAGCCTGCCTCGCCTGCGCGGCGCCGGAAGACCTTGACAATCGTCGTCTGCTCGAGGAATGGGCCGCCCGGGATTCGAGATTCCGTGTGCGGTTTCTCGACCGCAACGGCGGCATCTCGGCCAACTCCAACGAGGCGCTCGACATGGCCCGTGGCGAGTTCGTCGCTCTACTCGACCACGACGACGAACTCGCCCCCTTCGCCCTGCAGCGCATGGCAGATGCCATCGCCTCCGATCCGACGGCCGATTTCCTGTACTCCGACAAGGACAGCATCGACGAGGATTCGACGCTTCGTCAAAACGCCCTGTTCAAGCCGGAGTGGAGTCCCGAGATCCTTTTCTCCGTCAACTACCTGACCCACTTCAACCTGATGCGAAAGAAGATCGTCGATGCGATCGGCGGCTTTCGCCGCGAGACCGACGGCGCCCAGGACTGGGACATCTTCCTCCGGGTCTGCGAACAGTCACGCCGGATCGTTCGCGTGCCTGGCGTCCACTACCACTGGCGAATCCACTCAGCCTCCACCTCAACCGGGATCGCCGCAAAGCCCTATGCCCTCGACGGCCAACTGAAGGCCCTCGAGGACCACGTTGCCAGGCTCGGACTTCCCGGTCGCGTGGTGCGGAACGACGATTCCGGCTTCCATCTCCAGTGGCGGACGCCATCCTCCCCGGGGATCCACGTCATCATCGACGGCACGGCCACTGACGCCGACGAGCTGGCGACACTCGCGGGCACACTTGCCACGGACGGCCGCGCCGATGAGGGAATCGCCCACATCACGCTGATCGCCGAGCCTGCCACCGCGGCCCGGCTCGGTCGGCTGCCGGGGGTCGACGTCCTCCAAGGCACGGCCGATTCGCTGACACAGCTCTCGAACCAGGTGATTTCCCGCTCGCTCGACAAGACGCGGGTCATCGTCTTCCTGTCGGGACGGGTGCGGGCGATCACGGCGGGTGGCCTGGCTGAACTCGCAGGCTGGGCCGACTGCCATCCCGATATCGGATTTGCCAGCGGCCTCGTGCTCGACTCCGCAGGCAGCGTGGTCGAGGCCGGCCTCGTGGTCGACCGGTTCGGCACCGGTTCACCGATGTTCCGCGGATCACCGCTGCGGCAGTGGGGCTGGTTTGGCGGGCCGCTCTGGTACCGCAACTGCTCGGCCGCAAGCCCCTGGGCGGTGGCCGTCAACGCCGATGCCTGGGTGGCCGCTGGCGGCTTCGACGAGCGGCTCGAGTGGCAGGCATCGTTCGTCGACCTCTGCGGATCCATCCGCCGCGACGGCAAGCGGGGCGTGGTCGATCCCCACGCCCGCATCACGCTTCGCGCGGGCGACCTGCCCGCCGTTCCGCCGTTCCACGACAGCCTCCGCAGCGACCCCTACTTTCATCCGGCCTTTTCGGCGGTCGTGCCGCTCACGCTCAACGCGACGCCGACGGCGGCCATCGCCTCCGGCGCGGGCACCGCATCTCGCGGAGCCGGTCGGGGACTGCCACGACTCCGGCTCCCTCGGTTCAGCATGCGAAGCACGGCGACATCAACGCCACAGCCGGGATCGTCCGCCGCCGATGCGCTCGTGCTCTCGGAGATCAACGGCTGCTCCCTCGCCGACCTCGAGGTGACCCAGCAGCACCCCGAGCGGGTGGGCCGGGGCGCCGGTGCCGGCTGGTGCAACTGGTATCTGCCAGCCTTCGACAATCCCTATTACGGCGGCGTGATGACGATCCTGCGATGCGCCGAATACCTCCAGAGGACCCAGGGCCTGCGGCAGCGGATTCTGGTCTGCGGCCAATGCCAGGCCGCGGAACTCCACGGCAAGATCGCAACCGCGTTTCCGGGCCTCTCTCAGGCGGTCGTCATGCCGCTCGACTCGGCGGAGGCGATCCAGATGATCCCGCCCGCCGACTATTCGTTTGCCACGCTCTGGACCACGGCCTATGTGCTCCAGAAGGTCCGCAACACAGGCCTCAAATTCTATTTCATCCAGGACTGGGAGCCCTTGTTCTATCCCGCGGGATCGACCTCGGCGCAAGTGGACCTGACCTACGACTTCGGCTTCTACGGCATCGCCAACACCCGGACCCTCCGCCGCCTCTACGAAGAGGAGCACGGCGGCACCGCGGTGCACTTCTCCCCGCAGGTCGATCCCAGCGTGTTCAACGGCCATCCCCTGCGGTCTGCCGGCGGGCCTCGCCGGCTGTTCTTCTACGGTCGGCCGGGCCACTCGCGCAACGGATTCGAGCTCGCCGCCACGGCGCTTCGCGACCTGAAATCCCGCGTGGGCGACCGGGTGCAGATCCTCTGCGCCGGAGCCCCGTGGAATACCCGCGACTACGGCCTTGATGGCGTCATCGAGAGCCTCGGGCTGCTGGATTACAGGGCCACGGGCGATCTCTACCGCTCGTGCCACATCGGATTCGTGATGATGATGACGCGGCATCCGTCCTACCTGCCCTTCGAGTTCATGGCCTGCGGCGGACTGCTCGTGTCGAACGACAACCGTGCCAATCACTGGCTGCTGCGACACGGGGAAAACTGCCTGCTCGCTCCGGCAAGCAGCCCGGCGATCGCCGATCGGCT
>JBPCTA010000456.1:0-5806 GCA_051006595.1 Pirellulales bacterium | reverse complement strand
CCCGCGAGCGGCCGGTGAGATCGCCGACCGCAACGGTGATCGGCTTCCGCGGCCGAGGCGCCGACGTGAAGTCGATCCCGAGCACGATTCGCGAAGGGGGGCGGGCGGCGGTCATGCGGAGAGTGGTTCGGACACGAGTCGGAAACCCCACGCATTACGGCGTTGGGGTTGTACGGTGATGAAAAAGCCGACCGGCCGTAAGGCCGCGGGCCATGCAGAGCATTCAGCCCACGATCACGGTGGGCCGCTTGGCCGGATCGGCGATCGCCTGATCGAGGAGATCCACGACCCGGTTGGGCACGTCGCCCTGGCCGAAGAGCACGTAGTCGAGGGCGAGCTTGAGGCTGCCCCCCTTGCTCCAGCCGAAGACGATGTCGAGCGGCGCCCCGCTCTTGGTCATCTCCATCGCCAGTTGGGCGATCGTGTGCGACACCGAGACGACGTCGCGGGCCACGATCACGAAGCGATTGCCCTCCTGGCGGGCCGAGATGATCGGCGAGTTTTGAAACTCGCTCACGTCGCCGTAGTGAACCTCGAGAAACACCAGCGGCACGTTCTCGGGGATCCGATGCTTGCGGCGGATCTCGGCCTCCTTGTCGGCCAGTGACCGGCTGCCGGGGCGATGGGGCACCAGCACGCGAAACGCTCCTTCGAGCACGATGTCGGTCCAGAGCATGCGTTCGGCATCATCGGCAAACCGAAACTCCTTGTGACGCATCTCGTCGCTTCGCCAGGCACGCGACGTGAAGGAGATCGCCATCACCGAGGCGATGAAGATCGAGGCGATGATGATGCCGTCGGGCCGCTCGTAGATGTTGGCGAGCGTCGTGTAGACGAAGACGAGCGTGATCAGCCCGAAGCCGATTCGCTGGGCCTGGAGGGCCAGCCCATGATGCGGCTCGGGCTTCTTGCGAAGCTCGTGCACGAACGAGGCGATGCAGGCGCTCGTCATCAGCACGAGCACGCCGGTGGCGTAGGCGCCGCCCTGGGCCGAGACATCGGCCCGGAAGGCGAGCGTGACGATCAGATTGATGACGGTGAATGCGATCACCAGCGGGCGATAGGCGCCGGCCCACTCGGGCGCCATGCCGTAGCGGGGCAGGTAGCGGGGCACCATGTTGAGGAGCCCGCCCATCGCCGACGCACCGGCAAACCACAGGATCAGGATCGTGCTGATGTCATAGATCGTGCCAAACACGTCGCCGAAGAGCGGGCAGATCGGATGGGGGCTCTCGCCGTGGGCGAGATAGGCGAGCGCCCGGTCCATGGCCTTGCCCTTCACGGGCTCGAGCGTGAGCTCCTCGGCCGGGATGAGCGTGTTGGTGCCGGTGGCCAGCGACGAGCCGATCAGAAAACACGACATGATGAGCGCCGCGACCATCAGCATCCGCCGCGTGTTGGCGACTCGGGCAGCCTCGTTGTGGGGATCTGCCTCGGTGCCCCGGACCATGTGGATGTGGAGTACGCCCGTCTCGAAGCCCGATAGACCGAGGGCGAGCTTCGGAAACACGAGAAGCGAGATGCCCAGGGCCACCCAGGGGCCGGTGCCGGTGAGCGGGGCATGCTCGAGGTGGTAGTGACCGCTCTAGATCTCACCCCACCACTGCTGGAGGAGCGCCGGATGGCTGACGAGATACAGCACGCTCGCCGCGATCACCACAAATGAAAGGCCGAGAAACGCGACCACCAGCACTGTGGCGATGCCGACCACTTCGCCGTAGCCTTTGAGAAACATCGCCCCGAGCAGCACGAGGAGAAACATCGTCACGGCCATCTGGCCCTGCATCCACGAGGGCGTCTCGCCAGCGTAGAGCGGATTGCTGATCAAGTGGGCCGCGGCGTCGGCGGCCGAGAGGGTCTTCGTGATCACGAAGTCGGTGGCGGCGAATCCGATCAGCACGAGCACGATCAGCTTGGCACCCCAGCCGCTAAACATCCGCTCGATCATGCCGATCGAGCCGACTCCGTCGGGGGTTTCACCGGCCACATGCCGGTAGATCGGCAGCGCGCCGAAGAGCGTCACGAGCACGAGCACGAGCGTCGCCAGCGGGGCGAGCGTGCCGGCCCCCTCGAAGGCGATCGACGGCTGGTAGCCGAGGGTGCTGAAGTAATCGACGCCGCACAGGCACATGATCAGCAGCCACGGATAGTGGCGATGATCATGATGGGATTGGCTCAAGGAGGGCTCCTCTCCGGGGAAGCCGCACAGTATCCGCGAGCCAGGAAATCCCTGCAACTTCCGGCGGGAGAGGGTCTTCGCTTCCGGTTTGGGATATGATTTGAAAAGGTTTCCGTTTCCAAATCGGGATGCTGCATGGCCCCGTTCGCCGTCCGTTCGCACCGTCGCGGGGTCGTCGCGTTTCGCGTGGCTCTCGTGTGCGTCGCTGGCGTGGCCGCGGCGGTCGCGGGGCAGGCCGCCGAGCCATCGGCCGTGCTCGACCTGCCGGGTGGAGGCACGCTGCCGGTCGCCATCGTGCCGATGCCTGTGGCCTCGGCGGGGCCGCACCACACGCTCGTGCTCCAGTCGCCACTGTTCCTCCGGCCCTTCGAGTTTCATCTCGACGAGATCGTCGGCGTGCGATTCACGCGACCGGCTCGTCAGCCTGCGGCGGCAGCATTTCGTTTTCTGCTGCGGGGCGGCGACATGCTCGACGGCGACCTCGAGTCGATCGATGCCGAGAGTGTCGTGATGAGGCCGCGCGGCACCACGGCGGGAGCGGTGCGGATCCGTCGTGAACTGATCGAGGGGCTGTCGCGGCTGGGGGGAGTGATTGCCGGCACGTATGTTGGCCCTGGTGGCCTCACGGGCTGGGAGCATGCGCCACATGGTGCGTGGCGGGCCGATGCGGGCCACATCGCCACGATGCAAGCGGGAACGGCCCTACTCGACTCCGGAGCGCCTCCGCGCGCCTGTTACGACGTCGTGCTTTCCTGGCGTCGTCGTCCCGAACTCCGGCTGTCGGTCGCCGCGGCCGCGAAGCCCCGCGACGACACCTATACGGTCGAGCTGTTGAATCTTCAGGATGGCACGACGGACGCGGCCGTCGTGCGACAGGAAGCACATACTGCCGCGATCGAACCGCTCGAGATTGGTGACCAGAGAATCCGCACGCTCCGGATCATGATCTTCGTCGATCAGGAGCGGGGCCGCCTGGCGGCGTTCACGGTCGCCGACGGAGTGGCGGGCCCCGTCACCGACATCACCCTGCCGCCGCCGCCGGCGAGGGAGCCTTCGGGCCGCTTTCGTATCGCCGTCGGGACGGGCGACGTGTGTCTGGAGAGTCTGCGGGTGTCTCCCTGGACGACAGTCGAGCCAGCAGTCGATGATCGATCCCGCACCAGCATCATCTCCCGCGACGGCCGGGTGACCGAGGCGGAGATCACCTCCTTTGATGCGACGGCGGGTGAGCTTGTGCTGGAGTCAGCAGCAGGTCCGCTGCGGATCACGCTTGACGAGGTCAGTGAACTCATCCTGCCACGGGCTGATGCCGATTCGGCGGCGGCTGCCCCAGCGGACGGCGGCCCTGCGGCGTCGCTGCGTGCGGTGCTGGCCAGTGGCTGCACCGTGGCGGGTGATCTCGAGGCGATCGATGGCGATACCCTGCGGCTGCGGGTCGCCGGGATCGACGACGCGCTCGCCCTGCCGCTGGCGGATCTCGTGTCGCTGACGTCGGTCGTCTCGCGTGAGACTCTCCGCGAGATTCCGGGCCGTGTGGGCACGCTCCTGGCCGAGGGAGTCTCCCTGAAGGGCTGCGTGGTCGCCGGCGGCGAGGATTCGCCGGTGATCGCATGGTGGCCATTGGGGGCGGTGGCGGCGAGTTCGCTGGCGGCCGTTGGGGGGAAGTCGCCCAACGTCGTGATCGAGTACGTCCCGCGACCGGGGCGGGAGCCGCTCGGCAATGCCCAGGTCGAAGTGGGTGGCATCGGGGGCATGGTCAATCAGGATGCACAGGGGCTGTTTGTCGTCACGATGCTGAGTGAAGACGGTGCGGCGGCGGTCGATGGCAGGCTTCAGCCGGGCGACCGACTGCTCGCGATCCGGCCCCGAGCGGAAGGAGGGTTTGTGCAGACCAAGGGGCATGATGTGACGACGGTCATGAATCTGCTCCGTGGACGGGTCGGGGCGGCCGTCGTGCTGCGGGTGGCGGCGGACGGCGGCGAGCCCCGCGATATCGAGTTGAAGCGGGGCCTGATTTACGTCGCGGGCCGGGAGATTCTGGAGCAGGCCCTTGCGACCCATGCGCGGCTGGCAACTCCCGCCGTCGTCGTCGCCGAGGAGGGCGATGTCTATCCGTCGCTCGCGATCCTCCGCAGCGGGGATGTGGTGCCGTGCGAGGTCGTGTCGATCGACGGCCGAGAGATGCGACTGCGAACCCCCGTCGCCGATGGAGCCGGCACCGAGCCCGTGGTGGTTTCCGAACAGCTCATTCAGGCCGTCGAGATCGACCCTGCCGTGCCGAGCCGCGGTATCGACAAGCCTCGACTCCAGCGGCTGCTCATGCTGCCAAGGTCGCAGCGGGTGGCCCCGCCGACGCACATGATTCGGCTTCGCGATGGCGACTATCTTCGCGGCCGGCTCGAGTCGCTCGATCGCGAGACCCTCGTGGTGGATATTCGCGGCGAGGTGAAGAAGCTCCCCCGCGCGCAGGTGGCCCGCGTGATCTGGCTGCATCCCGACGAAAACCAGCCGGCCGAGGGCGACGAGGAAGCCGCCGATGCGGATGCGACGGGAAGCCCTCCCGTACAGGGCGACGCGGCGACGGGCCTGCTCGTCCAGGGCGTGGCTGGCGACCGGCGGGTCACGCTGGTGGCGGAGAGCGTCGCCGATGCCGCAATCCACGGCACGAGCCCGGCGCTGGGCCCCGGCCGAATCGATCTCACGAAAGCCGATCGGCTGCTGTTTGGCAGCGCCATCGAGAGCGAGGCTGACGAGCTCCCCTACCGGCAGTGGAAACTCCGCTCGGCCCCCGAGCCGCGGAGCCTGCGCGAGGAGAAGCCGTAGGAAGGTGGCTGTCCAAGGCGGCCGGCCTGATGCTAGGGCTTCGTGTTGGGAGTGGGCATGGGGGCGTGGATCGAGTGTCGCCAAGCTGCCAATCGCGCCTGGAGGGCGGCGGCCCGGGCTGGGTCGTCAGCCGCTAGGTTCTTTTTCTCACCGACATCGTGCGTGAGGTCGTAGAGTTCGAGCCGGCCGTCCTCGAAAAACTCCATGAGCTTCCAGTTGCCGTCGCGGATCGCGCCTACCGAGGTGGAGCGTTCGCCGAGGAAGCCCGGGAAATGCCAGTAGAGCGGCGGTCGTGCGGTCGGAGCTTGGGCGGTGTCGGTGAGGAGCGGCAGGCAGCTCGTGCCGTCGAGCGGCTGGCCAGCCGGCGGCTGGGAGGTCGTCACGTCCAACAGCGTGGGATAGAGATCGACGCTGATGATCGGCTCAGCGCACACGGTCTGAGCCTCGATCTGACCGGGCCAGCAAGCGATGAAGGGCACGCGGATGCCCCCCTCGTAATACATTCCCTTGCCACCCCGGAGCGGCGCGTTGTCGGTGATGTGTTTTGATTGGTCATTTCCTTCCCGCGCATAGCCCCCCACACCGCCGAGCGGCCTGCTCTGCCAGTTGAAGCGGTCGATTTTGCCGACGGTGTAGACGCCCGTGCGCGGCCCATATGGGCCGCTCATCAGCGCGGCGCGGGTCGGCTGGCAGTTCGCCCCGCACGTATAGGCATTCGTGAATCGCATCCCCTCGGAGGCCATGCGATCGAGGTGGGGAGTCTCGTAGTATCCGCTTCCGTAGCAGGCCAGATCGGTGTAGCCG
>JBPCTA010000455.1:0-3798 GCA_051006595.1 Pirellulales bacterium | reverse complement strand
TCGTAAAAGATGACTCGGCGGCCTCGGCGAGCTGCCGCGGCATCGCGTTCCCGGGAAGGCCGCGCCCCGGAACCCGCTGAAAAATGCGGATGGACCGGAAATCCTGTTAAGTGGCGTTCTTCGATCCGGTTGACATCGATACAATCGATTAAAACAACCGTTTGAAACCGCCGAGATCACGTTTTCATGGCCTCCCACGTTCGGTCCAGTCCGTCCCCTCTCGACGGCCCTGTCGAGGATGCCCGCGATCCCAGGGTGCGGATCCTGTCGGCGGCGGGCCAGGAGTTCGCCGAGCACGGCTATGAGGCCGCCACGGTCCGCGACATCTGCACCGCGGCGGGCGTCAACGTCGCCGCGGTCAACTACTACTTTGGCGACAAACGGCGGCTCTAAATCGAGAGCGTGAAGCATGCCCACGAGGAGCGGCTTCGGCAGGTGCCGCAGCCCGAGTGGCCGTCGGACACTCCGTCGGCCAAAAAGCTGCACGACTTCGTCGACAACATGCTCGAGCGCATGCTCGGGGCCGGTCAGCCGCCCTGGCAGGTGCGGCTGATGATGCGGGAGGTGCTCCAGCCGACGGAAGCCTGCCGCGAGCTCGTGGAGGACTACATCCGTCCCCACTTCGCCCTGCTCGTGTCCATCCTCGACGAACTGGCGGCCGGCGGGCTCTCCCAGGCCGAACTCCGCCGGGTGGGCATGAGCATCGTCGGGCAGTGCTTCGTCTACCGGGCGGCCGGCGACGTCGTTTGCATGCTGGTGCCGCAGGATGAGATCGAGTCGCTCCACACGCCGAAGCCGCTCGCCGATCACATCACCCGCTACGCGCTTGCCGCGCTGGGCGTGGCCGCACCGCTCACCGCATTTCCGTCATCGTTATCTTCATCTGTCAGGGACGTTGTTTCATGAGCGTTGCACGCACGATCGTGGGCTGGATCACGCCCCTGATGATTCTCGGAGCCGGTATCGCCATCTTCCTTTCGATGGGAAGCCAGCCGCCGCCCGCACGGAAGACTGCGCCGGTGGCGACCGCACTACCCGTTCGCACGGCGGCGGTGGAGACGGTCACCGAAGGGCTGACGCTCGAGGCCGACGGCGCCGTCGTGCCGTTGCGGGAGGTCACGCTCGCTGCCGAGGTGCCGGGACGGATGAAGGCCAAGGGGGATGCCTGCAACGAAGGGCAGTTTGTCAAGGCTGGCACGGTGCTCTTCGAGATCGACCCGCGCGACTACGAACTCGACGTCGAGCGGCTCGAACGCGAGCTCAAGCAGGCCGATCTGGCGATCGAGGAGATCGACGAGGAGGCCGCCCAAAATCTTGAACTGGTCGACCTGGCCCGTCGGCAGATCGAGTTGGCCCGCCGGGAAGTGACGAGGCTCGAGGCCCTCAAGGCCGGCAGGATCGTGACGGAATCGGAGCACGACCGCGCCCTCCGCGACGAGCTTACGGCAGCCAATGCCGTGTCCACGCTCGACGGGCAGAGGCGGGTGCTCGCCAAGCGGCGCAACAAACTCCTCGAGGCCCGCTCGCTCGCAGCCACGATGCTCGAGAAGGCCAACCTCGACTTGTCGCGGACGACCATCAAGGCGCCGATCGACGGGCTGATCGTGGAAGACAAGGTCGAGCAGGGCTCGTTTGTCTCCAAGGGCACGCCGCTCGTCATGATCGAAGATACGAGCGCCGCGGAGGTGCGGACGAGTCTTGAAATGGACGACCTCGCTAGGATCTGGGGTGGCCGCCGGGGCGACGGCTCCGCCTCCACTGGCCACGGCCGCGATGCGTATGACACGCCTGCCTCGGTCATCTTTCGGGTCGGCGAATCCGCCTACGAATGGGAGGGCGTCTTGTCGCGGCAGGAGGGCCGCGGCCTCGACGAGAAGACGCGAACGCTTCCCTGTCGCGTGCTCATCAAGAACCCAGATCGTGTTCGGTCGCTTGACCGCTACGGGGCGACCATGCCACAGGCCCCGGCTGGCGCGCCCCGGTCGCTGTTGCGGGGAATGTTCGTGGAGGTGCACGTCCATGTCGATTCCCCCGAGTCGCTCGTGTCGATCCCCGACGAGGCCCAGCGTCCCAATGGCGAGGTGTGGGTGATGCGAGACGGCCGGCTCACCGTGCTGCGACCGCGGGCTGTGCAGGCATCTGCGGGCCGATTGGTCTTCGACGCGCTTGCGTCCGGACTGCAGGCCGGCGACCGGGTGGTCGTCAGCCAGATTTCGAATCCGCGGGATGGCATGGCAATCACCGAGACGAGCCCGGCGGCCGCGCAGCCCACGACCCAGGCTGCTCGTCGTGATGGAGAGGATGCCACATGAGGTCGATCATCTCGTGGACCGTCCGCAACATGCCGGCGATGAACACGCTCGTCCTCGCCATCCTGCTGGTGGGCGGCCTGTCGTTTGCGTCGATGCGGCGCGAAGTGTTTCCGGAGTTCGATCTGGAGATCGTGCTCGTCTCCGTGCCCTATCCGGGGGCGACGCCCGAGGAGGTCGAGGAGGGCATCTGCCAGAAGGTGGAAGAGGCTTGCCGGAGCGTCTCCGGCATCAAAAAGATCACGAGCGTCGCCCAGGAAGGAATGGGCTACTGCGTCTTCGAGCTGCAAGACACGATCAAGGACGTGCAGAAGACCCTCGGGGAAATCCGGTCCGAGGTGGAGCGGATTCCGAGCATGCCGGAGATGGCCGAAGATCCGACGATCGAGCAGGTCACGCTCCGGACGCCCGCGATCAAGGTCGGGGTGCTGGCCCCGGAGAATGCCACCGACGACACGGCCTCAGAACTCGAGCTGCGGGACGTGGCCGAGCTGGTGCGGGACGACCTGCTCGCGCTCCCTGCCGTGTCGGCGGCCAACCTGCTGCGCGCCAAGGACGATCAGATCGACATCGAGATCTCGGAGGATACGCTGCGGAAATACGGGCTCTCGCTCCAGAAAGTGGCTGAGATCGTGCGGCGGGAGAATCTCGAACTGCCGGGCGGCACGATCCGCAGCGAGCGGGGCGAGATCATGCTGCGCGGCAAGAACAAGCGGTATGTCGGTGCGGAGATCGCCACGCTCCCGCTGGTGACGCTGCCCGACGGACTCGTGCTCACGGTGGGCGATCTCGGCAAAGTTCGTGACGAGTTCGCCGATATCGCCTCCACGAATCAGATCAACGGCCGGCCGGGCATGGTGGTGTCGATCGACCGCAGCTCCGGCGAAGATCTGCTGGCGATGGTGGCCGCGGTGAAGGAGTACGTGGCCACGGCGGAGTTGCCGGCAGGCTATACCCTCACGACCTGGGCCGATCAGTCGATCGACGTGAAAGATCGTCTCGACATGCTGATTTCAAACGGCCTGCAGGGGCTCGTGATCGTGTTCGTGATGCTGGCCCTGTTTCTCGACCTCAATATCGCGTTCTGGGTGGCGATGGGCATTCCGTTCTCGATGCTCGGTACGGGGGCGCTGATGTTCTCGACCGACCAGACGCTCAACATGCTCTCGATGTTCGCCTTCCTGATGGCGATCGGTATCGTCGTGGACGACGCGATCGTGGTCAGCGACAACGTCGACCGGCACCGGCGGATGGGCAAGAGCCTGACGACGGCCGCGATCGACGGCACAGTCGAAGTGGTACCGAGCGTGATTTCCAGTGTGCTCACCACGGTGATCACGTTCCTGCCGTTGTGTTTCGTGTCGGGCGTGATGGGGAAGTTCATCGCCGTCATGCACTTTGCCTTTATCACCACGCTCCTGATGTCACTCGCGGAGTCAACGCTCATCCTGCCGGGGCATCTTGCCCATGAAAAGAACCTCGTCTTCAC
>JBPCTA010000454.1:0-12985 GCA_051006595.1 Pirellulales bacterium | reverse complement strand
GTGCTGCCCGGCGATACGAATCACGATGCGACAACGCTCGCGACGAAAGCGCGGGCTGAGTGGTCCGCATCATGCGGTCTGGCCGTCAGTGGGGTGCGGCCGACGATGGAGGGCCGGCTGGCGGTTGACATCGCCATCGTGGACGACGCGGGCGTGACCGTGACGGAGCATGTGTTTGGAGGTGGTCCCGATCTGGCAGCCGCCCGGGCGGCGAAGACGGCCATCAATCTCGTTCGGCTGCGGCTGTTGGCCGCGAGGGAAAACGTATGAGCCCGCTCGAGACCGCGCCGCACGGCGTCTCCAACCGCCGCACGCTCTTGCTCTTCGCAGGGCTCGTGATCCTGGTGGGCTTGATCGCCTGGCCGTCGTTCGTGGGCCGAATGCAGTATGCGCGGACGCGGGCCGACATCGCGGCGATCCGCGATGCGGCTGCCGGTGCCGAGCTCTCGGCGGTCGGCAAGCTCTTCACGACGCTGGCGAAGCTGACCGGCCCATCGGTGGTCAACGTGACCGCCAAGCGGCGGCTGATCACGATCGCCGACGAGATCGCGGCGCTGCGGGGACTCGTGCCCTCGGGCGTGACCGACGAGGAGGTGGGCTCGGGAGTGATCATCGGCCCAGACGGCGTGATCGTGACCAACTACCACGTCGTCGCCAACAGTGACGAAGTCGATGTGACGCTGGCCGACGGTCGCCGCTTCACGGCGAAACTCGTGGGGGCCGATGCGGCGACCGATCTGGCAGTCTTGCGGATCGACGCGCAGGATCTGCCGACAGCCGCGTGGGGCGACAGCGACACGATCGAAGTGGGGGAGATGGTGTGGGCCATTGGCAACCCCTTCGGGCTCGACCGCACGATCACCTATGGCATCGTGAGCGCGGTGGGCCGCCGCGGCATACTCGACAGCCCCTACCAGGAGTTTCTCCAGACCGACGCCTCGATCAACCCGGGCAACTCGGGCGGACCGCTCATCGACGTGCATGGCCGGATCATCGGCATCACCACGGCGATCGTCGGCAAGGACTACTCCGGCATCGGCTTCGCGATTCCGAGCAACACCGCTCGCGCTGTGAGCCGGGCGATTCTCGACAGCGGCTACGTCGAGCGGGGCTATCTTGGGATGGCGCTGCGGTCGTCGCCCCCGGCGGTGTTCGGCGTGCTCGTGCAGGCCGTCGAGCCGAAGTCACCGGCAGAACTCGCTGGCATCCGCGCCGGCGATCTCGTGGTGGCGTTCAACGGCGAGCCCGTGGCCGAGCCGCCAGCCCTCGTCCTGATGCTGACCCGCGCCGAGATCGGCACCGAGGTGCCGATCGAGATTGTCCGCGACGGCAAGCAGCAGTCGGTCACCGTTCAGGTCGGCCGCCGTCCGCGATGAGCGATCCCGTTGCGGGCAGGTCAGCGGCGGTTCACTTCAGCACCTCGCGGATCACGGTGCCGTGCACATCGGTGAGCCGCATGTCGCGGCCGCTGAAACGGTAGGTGAGCCGCTCGTGGTCGATGCCGAGGAGGTGGAGCATGGTGGCGTGCAGGTCGTGGATCGCGAACTTCTTCTCCACCACGCGGTAGCCGTAGTCGTCGGTAGCCCCCACGGTCATGCCGCCCTTGACGCCGCCGCCGGCAAGCCACATCGAGAAGCCCTGTGGATTATGGTCGCGGCCGTCGGTCCCTTGAGCAAACGGTGTGCGGCCAAACTCACCGCTCCACACCACGAGCGTCGAATCCAGCATGCCGCGGTCTCGGAGGTCGCTGATCAGGGCCGCGATCGGCTGGTCCACGGCGCGGGCGTTGTTCTCGTGCCCCTCGCGAAGCTTGCCGTGCTGGTCCCAGCGGTCGCCGCCCACCTTCGGGCAGGTGAGTTCCACGAACCGGACGCCCCGCTCGACCATCCGCCGTGCCAGCAGACACTCCGTGCCGAAGAGCCGAGTGGGTTCGTACGTCGATTCCAGGCCGTAGGCCCGCTTCATGGCGGCCGACTCGGCCGTGATGGAGAGCAGGTCCGGCACGGCAGCCTGCATTCGCCAGGCGAGTTCTTGGTTGGCGATCGCGCTCTCCAGCATGTCGGGCGGTGCGGTATCCGCTGCCAGCCGCGCCGCGAAGCCCCGATCGAGCTGCCGGGCCAGGTCGAGCTTCGCGAGTTGCCGGTCGGGCGATAGCTCCTGCGGCTGCACGTTGGCCAGGCCATTGGCGGTCGGCTTGATGAGCGAGGCTTGGAACGTGGCCGGCAGGAACCCGTTGGTGAAGTTGTCGAGGCCGCCCGGCGGAATCAGGCCTCCGTTGATCACCATGTAACCGGGGAGTTCGTCGTTCGCGCTCCCCAAGCCGTACGTGGTCCACGCGCCCATGCTGGGCCGGCCCTGGAGACCAGAGCCCGTGTGGAGGAAGTAGTTGGCGTTGGTGTGTTCTGGAAACTCGCTCGTCATCGACCGCACGATCGCCAACTCGTCCACCACCGAGCCGATGTGTGGAAAGAGGTCGCTCACCGGGATGCTGCTCTGGCCGTAGTTCTTGAACTTCCACGGGCTCGGCAGCAGGGTGCCGACGTTGTTGAACTGCGTGGCATCGACTTTGAAGAGCGTGGCGGGATCCTTGCCCGCATCCTTTTCGAGCCGGGGTTTGGGGTCGAAGGAATCCACCTGCGACACTCCGCCATCCATGTAGAGAAAGATCACGCTCGTGGCCCGGGCCTCGTGGTGCAACGCCGGCAGCGTGCCGCGGGGGGCGGCCCGGGCCGCCTCGCGGTGGAGCAGCGCCGCGGCGGCGATGCTGCCAAATCCACACGACGCCTGGCTGAGGAGTTCGCGGCGTGTGGCCGGCTGCGAGCGAAAGCGGCGGCAGTGGTGGAACGAGCGGTTCATGGCGTTTAGGGTATGAAGATGAATTCCTTGGTGTTCACCAGGACGTGGGCGAGGTCGGCCCAGGCCGCCGCGTGCCGCGGATCGGCGGCGAAGTCGCCGCCGTGGAGGCCGGCCTGCTCCGTGAGAAAGTCCTGGGCTGCCGCCATTTCCGCAGCTGTCGGACGCCGGGCGAACGCCTCGCGATACATGCCTTCGATCCGTGCCGTCGGCGTGAGTGTTTCGTCGGCAAGCGCCCGCCGCGCCCAGATCGCCGCCTGATCCACCACGAAGGGGTCATTCATCAGCGTCAGCGATTGTGCCGGCACGTTGGTCACCGTCCGCCGTCCCATCGCCTGGAACGGCACGGGCATGTCAAAGGTGGTAAGGAAGCTTGGCAGGAAGTTGCGGCGGATCTTGATATAGAGGCTGCGGCGGCCGGCGCCATCGAGGGGCCCCGACGGACCTTTGCCGCGGCCATCCTGGAAGTCCGTAAGGAATGGCTCCACGCTCGGGCCACCGACCGTGCGGATGAGCTGGCCTGACACCGCCAGAAGCTTGTCGCGGATCGCTTCGGACTCGAGACGGCGGAGGGGGTAGTGATGCAACACATGATTGAGGGGGTCCTTCTCGATCGCGGCTGGGTCGCACGTGCTCGACATGCGCCACACACTGCTGGTCACAATCTCACGCACAAGTCGCTTGACGCTCCAGCCCTGCTCGCGGAAGCGGACGGCCAGCGTGTCGAGCAGGGCCTGGGCCTCGGGATCGGCGGGTGCCTCGCCGAGCTTGCCAAAGTTGTCGGTCGTGGCCACGAGGCCGCGGCCAAAGAGGTGGTGCCATACGCGATTGACGATCACGCGACTCGTGAGCGGGTTGGCGGGGTCGAGCACGCGGTCGGCGAGCTCCATGCGGCCTGACGAGTTTTGCGGCCATGCCGGCTGTGCGGACCCGTCAATCGCCTCGAGAAACCGGCGGGCCGCGAGTCGGCCAGGACGGGCCGCCGATCCCTTCAGCAGCACATGCTGGTCGAGGCCGTTGCCGTCGAGCAGCGCCGGCGCCGTGGCCGACTCGAACCGCACGTCGGCGAGGATCGCGGCCCGAGCCGCCGCAAACATTTCCGCCCTCGTCACGAGGCGGCGCGCCGGTTCCGTCTTCCAGTCAATGTCGGCCGCCGCCGGCGGATCGGCCCGCACCGGCTCCTGTGCCGCGGCCACGACCGTGGCCACGCCAGCCTCGCCGTCCACGGCGGCGTACTCAACATGGACAACGTGGCCGGTATCCCAATCCTTGATGTCACGCCGCAGGTCCTGCCGCACCCATTTCCAATCGCCCTTGGTATCCACCGTCATGAGGTGCGGTCCGTAGAGCGGATCCTTCTGCAGGAGCACGTGGCCGTCCACGACGACGTAGATCTGGACTGCGCCTCGGACACGGTGCCAGAGTACGCCCTCGGTGAGTCGGACCTTCGGTGTGCGCAAG
The DNA here is from genome assembly GCA_051006595.1 of Pirellulales bacterium. Taxonomy (GTDB): domain Bacteria; phylum Planctomycetota; class Planctomycetia; order Pirellulales; family UBA1268; genus QWPN01. Next base: position 8,671 of record JBPCTA010000454.1, on the reverse strand, counting down.
ACGCGGCCGGCCCGGTCGACGCTGCCAAGCGGCGGCGAGTCGCGCTCGCCGGTCGAGCGGGTCATGGACCAGATGGCGTCGCTGCGGGCGTGGCCGATCGGCTCGATCCTCAGCTCCGGTGGCCGCCCTTTCGCGGCAGGGAGCAGCACCGGCTGCCCGGCGGGCACCGACTCCCACGCGGCACCGTCCATGATGAGCGGCGGTCCGTCGTCGCCGGTGTAGTCGGCGACGACGACCGCGTCGGAGTCGGTCGGAGGCTGGGGCGTGTCATCGGCCGCGGAACGCGATCTGCTCTGAACGGAGGCGACGAGCGGAGCGAGGTCCCGACGCATCCGGGCGTCGAGTTCCGCCAACCGGGCCGCCACACCGCGATTGTGCTCCAGGGTCTCGAAGGGAACCTGCCGGTAGCTGCTCGACATGACCATGCCCGCGATGGCGTAGTAGTCGGCGGCCGAGACGGCGTCGAATTTGTGGTCGTGGCAGCGGGCGCAGCCGAGGGCCTGTCCGAGAAAGGCCTTGCCGAACGTGTCCACGCGGTTGTCGATCCGGTCGGCTTCATCCTGCCGGATGTCCACCGGCGCGTGCAACTCTTCGCCGAGGAGCCAGAAGCCCGTACCGACGACGGATTCGTTGGCGGCCGTCCGCGGGTCGAGCCGCGGCTCGGCGATGAGATCACCGGCGATCTGCTCGCGAACAAAGCGGTCGTATGGCAGATCGGCATTGAAGGCTCTCGCCACCCAGTCGCGATACTGCCAGGCGTTTGGAATCGCGAAGTCGAACTCATGGCCTCTGGTCTCGCCGTAGCGGACCACGTCGAGCCAATGCCGGGCGAATCGCTCGCCGAAGTGTGACGACGCGAGCAGTTCATCAACGAATGTCTCGAACGCCAGAGGGTCGGAGTCGGCGACGATGCGATCGACGTCGGCTGGCGCTGGCGGCAGGCCGGTGAGAATTTCGCTTGCCCGACGCTCGAGCACCGCGCGATCGGCCTCGGCTGCCGGTGACAATCCCGCGTTCTCGAGCCGCGCGAGCACGAATCGGTCGATATCGGTGCGGCACCAGCGGAGTTCCTTGACGACCGGGGGTCGCGGTGCCTTCGGCGCATGCCAGCACCAGTGCTCGGCCTTTCGAGCGAGGATATCGAAACCCTCGCCGCTCGCCCGCGTGCCGTCGTCGGGCCAGGGCAGGCCCCGGCGGACCCACTCCTCGAGCGTGGTGATGGCCGCAGCGGGCAACTTGCCCTCGGGGGGCATCTGCAGGTCGCCGTCATAGCGGACCGCCTTCACCAGCAGGCTCTCCTCGGGCATTCCCGCGACGGCTATCCCGGCCGCGGCGAGGAAGTCCGCCCGGGAGTCGAACGACAATCCGCCCTCCGGGTCGCCCTCGCGGGCCGAGTGGCATGCAGCACAGTGCTCGACGAGGAGTGGCCGCACCTTGGATTCGAAGAACTCGAGATCTGCGGACGTTGCAGCCGCGGAAGCCGCTGCCCAGCCCATGAACAGTAGTGCCTGCGCCGCCGATGCAGCGGCCCATGTCTGCGTCATGCTGCGCTGGCACAGTCGTGTCTGCCGAGTGATCATCGCGAGATTGTTGTCACTCAAGGGAAGGTCAGCTTCGCCTTGCCGGCGCCAGCAACTCCTCCCGCACAGGTCTCGATCTTCCGTGGGAGCGCGGCCTGTCCTCGCAATCAGCATGGCGGGCCGGTGTCTCGGCTACGTCGGGGGCTCGCCAGGGTCACCGTCCGGGGCGGCGGCATCGCCGCCGGGCAGGTCGTCGAGCATCTTCGAAAAGTTGAACTCGCCGCCCCCTCCGAATGCCGTGAATCCACCCAGGCCGCTTCCGCCGTCTCCGCTGCTCGTCGATTCGGCGGTGCCAGGCAGGGCCGGACGCGCCGCCGGCCGCTCCACGGGCGTGCCCTGCGGCCGCTTCGCCATCGCGGCGGAGACGGTCTCGAGCCACTCCTTGGTCGGGAAGGCGTAGGGACGGAACTTCTCCAGCGTGCCGGTCTCCTCGTGGACGAACATCGCCCGCTGCGGCCCGAGCTTGGCCGCGATCGGGCTGTCGACCAGCTGACTGGAGTCGTTGCCACTCATCTGGAAGAGCACGCGAAGCTCAAACTCCTTGATGGCGTTGCGGTCGAAGGTCCGCTGCAGGTTCATGAGCGAGTCGCACCAGAGGATCATGTGAACGCCGACCGCCGGCCCGTCCTTGAGAATCGTGAGGAAGTTGTCGGCGGGCGTCGCCTTTTTGTCGCCCATCGAAAAACCGAAGTCGCCCTCGTTGCGCCGAAGCTCGCGGAATCGCCCCAGGTCGCGGACGATCACGAACACCGACTCGCCGTCCACCACCTGCTCGTCGATCCGCCGCTTCACCTCCGCGGCAAGCCGCTCCATCGCTTCACCGACACCAAACCGCCCCACGACCTCGACTTCGTGCGGCAGGTGCGCTCCCGCCGTAGAGATCAAAATGTCAGGCTTCTCCTCGGCGATCGCGGGTTCGAGCAGGACGAACCGGCCCGCGCGGCCTAGTCCGCCCCCTGGATACGGGTCAAAACCGGCCGCCAGGCTGACCATCGACATCGCGAGAATCGCGGCGCCGAGATCCTCCCGCTGGCCGACAACCAGCATGTGGGCTCCCCCCTGGCGACGGAAGATCGCCGCGGTCGGATCCTTGATCGCGATGGCATCGCCCATCCAGGCCAGCGGAGCGACGAGCTCCTGGCCGTGCACCGTGCCCGAGGCGAGCAGTTCGGTGAGCAGCAAATTGAGGGCCGGGTCCGCCGCCTGGTTGCCGTCGACGACGATCCGCTCGAGGTGGGGAATGTCGGTGCGCTGGTCCGCGAGCGTGCGGAGTGCCCCCAGATACTGCTCCCGCTGCTCGTCGGTGAGAAACACGACCTGGAAGGGGTTGTTGCCCTCGATCATGCCGTTGGCGTCGTTGTAGATCGCCTCACCCGGGCGGGTGAGGAGCCGGGCGGCCGTGTTGTCTTCGCTGAGGATCAGGCTCGAGTCGGCCTCGTTGCATTGCAGCGCGATCCGGACGGCCATCTGCCCCATGGTTGCCCGCGGCAGACTGTAGGAGCCACCGAGCGTCTGAGAGCCGAGCAGCACGTGGATGCCGAAGGCACGCCCCTGCCGGACCAGCCGATCGAGGATCAGGGTGGCATCCTGCGCGATCTTGTCGTCCTCGACGAAGATCTCCTGGAACTCGTCGATGATGAGGAGGATGCGCGGCATCGGGTCGGAATGGCCCGTCTGGCGGAAGCCGGCGACGTTCTGCACCGAAAGCTCGCGAAACAGATCGCCGCGACGCTTCAGCTCGCGGTCGAGCTGCTCCATCACCGAGAGGCCAAACTCCCGTTCGCTTTCGATGGCGATCACGCGGGCGTGCGGGAGCGCGTAGTGGTCGTAGAGCTTGAACTCCACGCCCTTCTTGAAGTCGATCAGGTAGAACTGGATTTCGTTGGGGCTGTATTGCAGGGCGAGGCTCGTGATCATCGCGTGCATGAGCGTCGATTTGCCGGAGCCCGTCTTGCCGGCGATCAGGAGGTGCTGGCTCGTGCCCTTGCCGAGCTTGAGAAACTGCAGCTTCTTGGCGCCGGCTGGCCCGAGCGGGGCCAGCACCTCGTTCGCCGTGCTGCCGTGCCACCACTCGCTTTCCGGCGGAGCGACCCGATCGAACGGCACGACGACACGCTTCGCCGCCTTGGCGGCCTTGCCCACCCGCTGAATGATCCGCGTGAAGACCTCGTCGGACGGTGCCTGTTCTACCGTCAGCGGCCACTTGGAAAACTCCGCGTCTTTCCAGGTGGGCACGCCGTTCTTGAGCGTGATGGTGGTGCAATACTGCTCGAGCTCGGCCAGGCTGAAGCCCGACGGCATCTGCTGGGTGGTGTCAACGGAGAGAATCACATAGACGCCGCAGCGGGCGCCCGACGCCGCGATACTGGCTAGCCGGCGGGCGCTCGTCTCGTTGAAGTTGGCCGGAAAGTTAGCCACCGCCACGAAGCGGTAGGGCTCCGGCACCTCGGCATCGGCGTTGTAGGCACCGATCGACTCGTATTCGTTGCGGAGATACTTCTGGATCACGACCTCCATCTGCTCGGTGATGTCGGCGAGCCGCTGCTCGATCAGTTGCGGTTCCGTCCAGATGCGGCTTGTGACCAGCAGCTCGTCGTAGTCGGCGAGGTGCATGAAGCCGGCGAACTGCTTGCCGAGGCCGAGGGGATCGATGATCGTGAACCGGCTCTGGCCGGCCGGGATGCCGGTGGCGATCCGCAGCATCAGGGCCTGCATCGTCGCCGAGGCGGCTTCCTTCTCGTCGCCCGCGGTCTTGATCAGCAGCGACGATTCGACGGGCCACGGCAGGATCGCCGGCTGTGTCCAGGAGATCGGCCCGAAGGCGTTGAGCGCGGGATCACCCGATACGCCGCCGGGAATCCGCTCGAGCGTGAGGCCGACCGATCCAAATCGCAGCCCTGGCGGAGCCTCTGTCGGCAGCGCCACGTCTTCCCGGGAGAGTTCGTCCCACGACCGAAAGGCCTCGGCATCGATGCGATTCGCCTGGTCGGCGACGGCGGCCGTCGATTCGCGGGCAGCCTTCCACTGGGCGGTCATCTCGGCGTGCCGCTCGTCGCGGCGGGAGTCGGCGGCCGCGGTTGCGGCGTCGCGATCGCGTTCGATCCGTTCCCGCTCCTCCCGCTGGGCCGTCTCGAGCTCCACGAGCCTGGGCGGATACTTCTTCTCGGCCTTGTCGCGGGCGTCGGCCACCTTGGCATTGAGCGCGTCGCAGGCGGCACAAAACTTGCCCTCGAGATCCGCGAGCGTCTTGGCCTTTTTTTCGACGAGCGCGGCCCGCTTGGCCTCCGATTGGGCGGCCCGCTGCTCCGACTCCTGCTTGTAGCGTTCCTCGAGTTTGGCTGCCTGCTGATCACGGCGGGCGGCGAGGAATGCAACGCAGGGCTGTTGAAGACGGATGGCCTGGCCGGCAGTCGTCGCGAGGTCGGTGGCCAGGTCGGCGAGTTGCCCGCGAGCGCTGGATCGCATGCGTCCCAGCCCCCAGAATCCGCCGCCGATTCCTCCGCCGGCAAGGGCTGCAAGTGCCACTCCTGCGACGCCAGCCCGCAGGCCGGTGTCGCCCGGCACGAGGAAAAACGCCGCGACCGCCGCGGCCAGCCCGGCGACAAGTGGCACCGCGATCACGGCCGCTGTCGCGCCACCGCCGAAGGCCGTCTTCGTTCCCTTGTGTCCGAGAATGTCGGTCGCCTTGGCTTCGACCGTGGATCGCAGGCTTTCGAGCGTGGCGAGCAGGTCACCGGCGGCGGGCGCTGCCGCCTCAGCAGACGTGTCAATCGTGACCGCTGGCACCCGTCGCTGCTCGAGATAGGCATTGACCTTGGTCGTGAAATCGCCGACCTGGGCGATTGCCTTCGCAAGCTCCTTCTCCCCCTTGGCGAAGAGGCGCAGCGGATCCTTGCGTTTCTCCTTGAAGACCTCGCGAAACGAGCCCTCCTCGAACTGATCTTCCTCCTTCGCCTGCTGAACGTGATGGTCGCACTCGCGGGTGAGTTTCGCGACCATCGTCGAACGCTGGTCGTCGAGCTTCTTTCGCTCACCAGCCAAATAAGCCGATGCCTTCGCCAGAAGCGCCTCGTATTCATGGCGGGTGGCCTCGATCTCGGAGGCATATTTTTTCGTGTTCGAAGCGACCGCCGCCTCCGCCTTCTCCCGGACCGCCGACACTGCCCGGTCGTGTTCGTCTCGGATCTCGATCTCGAGACGAGCACGAGTCGCCGCTTCGCGACGCAGCACCTCGATCTGGCGGCGGAGCAGGTCGCGGTCGTAGGCGGATGAGATCCGCGGGGCCGGGGTGATGGAATCCGGGTTGATGGAATCCGGGGCAGAGGGTTCCGGGGCGGTCGTGCTCACGAGGTCGCTTTCTCGGGAAGGATGCGGAACGATGGGGGCGGAAGAGGGTGGGCCGAAGCGTGGCAGGCAATCGACCGTTACATGCCGTCGGAATCGCTGACGTCGCGGATGGCGCGGTCGAGCACCTCAGCGAGCCGTCCCAGGGAGTCGAGCGTCTCTTTGACGCTCGGGGTGAGCGGTTCGATGTGGTCCTTGTGAAATGACTTGCTGCGGACGTCGTGCCAGCCTTCGCTTGCCACCTCCCACTTGATGTTCAGCTGTTTGATCGCATTGGCGAGCTTGGACGCCCCGCTGGAGAGATCTCCGACTCTCATGATGCTGCTCCCTCCTGTCGATCGGGCGGTGGTGCGGCCGCCGCGGCCGCCGGTGCAGATGCCGGCGCTTCATCGAGCTGACGAGTGACGGCCTGCCCACCGGATGAGCCCTCGCCTGTGCCGCCCGTCGGCGATGCCACCTGCCGGTAGGCATCGAGCGACTTGAGCATCCGTTCCAGCTGCGCCATGGCCCGCGGGCAGTCGACGTCAATCACCTCGCGAAACCGCACAAGCCGCACGCAGGCCTCGCGAAACTGCTGCTGCACGATCGGCGTCCAACGCCGCACGGCCTCCGCCTTCTGCTCGGCATGGGCCAGTTTCTGCTTCGCTTTCTCGAGCGCCTTTTTCTCCTCGATACACGAGGGCTGATTGTTGCCCACCTTCTTGAAGGCTCGGCAATATTCGAGGTCTTTGATCGCCTTGTTGACGAGTTCGGTGGCTTTGCGGCATTCGGCCTTCCAGTAGCCGGCCCTGTCCACGGTGATCCAGTCCACCGCCCGCTGACCCTGCATCTCGCACTCCGAGAGCGCCTGGCCACTCTCGTGGGCGAAGGACGCGAAGGCCGCTTTCACGAAGGCCAGCGTGTCGATCGATTTGACGTCAGCCTGCGTCGACATTCGCATCCTCGTTTGACGGGCCGGAATCGCACCGCAGCCTCGGGGCGGTCACGATGCCGAAGGGAAAAAAAGACCGACAGCGTGGCGGTCAGCGCTGCTGGAGATACTCCTCGACCCGCTCCGCCTTGCGGATCAGGTATGGAACGTATTCGCCCGTCGACTCCGCGAACCGCTTGAAGGTGCCGATCTGCGCCTCGAACTCCTCGGCGAACTTCTGCTGCTCCTGATCGCGCCAGGTAGCGCTGAGGGCTGCCAGTTGCCGCTGCACCATCTGCATCTGGGCGACGACCTCGTCGCTGAACTTCCGCAGGCTGCCCGCAAACCTGCGAAGCTCTGCCGGATCGACGATTGCCTGTCCCATGGTTCGGCTCCCCTGTTCCGCGTAGCTGCTGCGTCAGCGTTCGCGGTGGTCGCCACGCTGACGATCGAACACCCGCCCGGGATCACCGCAGCGAGCCCGGCCTCCGCCGGCTTTTCCTCATCTTACCGTGGAACCATGTCGCGTGGACACCCTGCGACCCCACCGTCCGTGCTGGGAAAGTGGACGAACGCAGCGTAGACTCCGGCCGGCCGATTTACCGCAGTCCTCCCGGAGCATTCCAGCCATGCAGCCGTCCGCACCCACAGGTCAGGCCGCCGTTGCCGGAGGCCATGCGGCCCATGGAGGGCATGGAGGGCATGGACCTCAGGGAGGGCACGCCGCCGCGCTCGCAGCGGTCGAGACGGCCATCGAGCCCTGCACGGGCTGGCACTGCACGCATTCCTTCTACGCCTTCGATCGGGAGCGACTCGCGGCCCTGTCGCCGGCCGCTCGGGCCGAGGGGATCCGGCAGTTCGCCGCCACCCTCGACCCCGCCGGCCCGCATGCACCGACGCGGCTGCAGACCTGGATCGTGCCCGGCCACAAGGCCGACTTCGCCGTCGTGGCGATGGATCCGGGGCCCTTCAAGGTCGACGATGTGCATCAGCGGCTTCTCGCCGGGCCGCTCGCCGGGGCGATCGTGCCAACCTACTCGTTCGTGAGCCTCACGGAAGTGAGCGAATATGTTCCAACCGTCGAACAGTTTGGCCAGCGGCTGATCGCCGAGGGCGAGGCTGCCGACAGCCCGGCGTATCGGGCCAAGGTGCAGGGCTACGCGGCCCGCGAGGACAGCATGCGAAAGGCACGGCTCGAACCGGAACTGCCGCCCTGGCCCAACGCCTGTTTCTATCCCATGAACAAGAATCGGAAGGTCGGCGAGAACTGGTACGCGCTGCCCTTCTCCGAACGCAGCCGTCTGATGGCCGAGCATGGACGCACCGGTATGACCTTCGGCGGTCGCGTGACACAGTTGATCACCGTGTCGGTCGGTCTCGACGACTGGGAATGGGGCGTGACGCTCTGGGCGCGACGCCCCGACTGGCTCAAGGAGATCGTCTATACGATGCGATTCGACGAGGCGAGCGCACGCTACGCGGAGTTCGGTCCCTTCTACACGGGCTACGTCTCCACACCGGCGGCGATCCTTGCCCACTGCCACGTGACCGACGCCGGCTGACGGGCAGCCCTGCTGCGCGGCTCGGAGCTGCCCATGCCCCGTCGCCGGACGTTCGCTGCGCCCATCCTGGGCTTCGCTCACTCGGATGCCGCCGGCGCTTCGCCATCCTGGCTGCGCTTGGCGTCATACGCCTGCTCCGGGGCACGGGCAGCCCCTCGCTGAGTTCAAGCCGTTCCGGTACAAGCCGACCGGCCGTAAGGCCGCGGGCTGCCCTGGCTCTGGGCTCGCCGAGAAGCCGTATCAGAGCGTCGCAAAGAGTTTGCGTCGGGTGGGGC
>JBPCTA010000453.1:0-2510 GCA_051006595.1 Pirellulales bacterium | reverse complement strand
TGGGAAGCGGCGGCGAGCGTGAGCGGCAGCGAGACGGTGTTGGAGAAAGCGTGGTTGATGCCCACGCACACCGCGTCGAGTGTCACGCCGCTGCCCACTTGGAGCGTGCCGGCGTTGACCGACGTGAGGCCGATGAACGTCTGGGCCGCGGTGACCGCGAACGTGCCCGAGCCAATCTTCGTGAACGCGCCGGAACCGGACATCACTCCCGCGTAGCTGGTGCTGGTGTTGTCGCCGCCCGCGGTGAGCGTGGCGGAGCCGAGGGCCACGGTCGGGCTGCCCGCCAGTGAGCCGATCGTCTCGTCGCCGCCCAGCGCGAGGTTGGCACCTGCCGAACCCGTCACGGAGGGCGTGCCGGTGAGCCGGCTTGCCGATCCGAGCGACAGCGTGCCGCTGTTGACGGCAAGCGCCGTCCCTGCGAGCGTGCCGTTGAGCGATGTGACGCCGCCGGTCGTCGTCGCGGTGCCTGCCCCAAGGTTGCCCGAGACCGTGCCGCCGCCGAGCGAATAGGTGGTGGCGGTGAGCGTGCCGCCAGTCAGCGTGGCACCGGTCGAGATCGCGAACGAGCCAACGGTGTCGGTGACGCCGCCGAGATCGAGTGTGCCGGAGCCCGAGGCAGTCACGGAAGCCGTGTCGGAGAGGCGGTTGGCGGCGCCGAGCACAAGCGAACCCCCAGAGACCGACACACTTGTGGACTCAACCGTGCCATTCAAGGTGGCCGACCCACTCCCGATCTTCGAGAGGCTGCCGGACCCGGAGATCGTTGATAGCGCCGAGTTGGCCGCGCCCTGGAGCGTGAGGGCGTAGCCGGCGGTGTCAATCGTGCCGGAGATCGAGAGCGGCCCGGAGGCGGCGTCGATCTTGGATGCGGCGGCGAGCGTGAGCGGCAGCGAGACGGTGTTGGAGAAAGCGTTGTTGTTGACCACGCCCACCGCGTCGAGTGTCACGCCGCTGCCCGAGACGGTGTAGGCCCCGGTGGCAGAACCGGTGAACGTGAGGCCGGTGACCGCCGAGAGGGTGCCATCGTTTGTAGACGTGCCGCCCGCACCGGAAAACGTGATCGCCGCCGTGCCGGAGGGAACGACGTCTGTGGCCCAGTTGGACGACGTGCTCCAGTTGCCGGTGCCGCCGGTGTAGTCGTAGGAGGCGAGCGCCGGGGCTGTGTAAACGAGGTTGAGGTTCGTTCCGCTCACCACGGCGAGGCTGAACGTGCCGGTGTAGGGGTTGGCAAAGCCCGCAGTGCCGTTGGACGAGCCGGTGACGATGTTGAAGGCGCTCGAGTCGAAGCTCGTGATCGTCGAGCCGAAGCGGGCGATCGTCCAGCTGTAGTTGCTCGTCTGGTTGAAGTTCGTCGCGTTGCCGTTGATGTCGGGGCCAGTGCCGGAAAGCGTCCAGAGATTGATGTTAAACGTCGTGCCGCTGTTGGCGGTGACCGAGAGGCTGCCGGTGCTACTGATCAGATCCCAGCCCGTGCCGGCGCTGCCGTTGGCGTTGAACAGCTGCCAGTTGTAGTTGCCGCCGCCGGCGAACGTGACGCTGCCGGTGGTGAGCGTGCCGGGGCTGTTGCCCGGGCTGATCGTGGCACCGCTGTTGACGGTGACGGCACCGACCGTGCCCGCACCGGACAGGACGCCGCCGTTGAGTGTGACCGCGCTCGAGCCGAGCGAGCCGTTGACCTTCAGCTCACCGCCAGCGACGGTGGCCGCGCCGTTACCCGTCTGCGAACCGTTGATCTGCAGGAGGCCAGCGTTGACGGTCGTGGAGCCGCTGTAGCTGTTGGCGTCACCGAAGATCTGGGTGCCGGCACCGTTCTTGACCAGGCTCAGTCCGCCGGAGACGACGCCAGAGTTTTGGGCACTGCCGCTGCCGTAGGTGTAGGTCGTGCCAGTGGCGACATTGATCGTGAGCGTGCCGCTGCTGGCGGTCGTGACCGTGTTCTTCGAGGCGCCTGAGTTGGTGCCCACGACCGACGCGAGTCCGGCGATCTGTTGGTTGCGGCTATTGAGGTCGAGCGTGCCGAGGTTGACGGACGCGGCCTGGCCGATCGAGATCACGGTCGTCGTTGGGAGCCGATCGTTGCCGGTCGTCAGTTGGATCGTGCCGCTGTTGATCGCGGTGGAGCCGGTGTAGGTGCTCGTGCCTCCGAGCGAGAGTGTGCCGCCGCCCTGCTTCGACCACGAACCGGTCTTGCCGGACACGTTGGCGATCACGCCGTTATACGTGAGTGTGCCCGCTCCAGGAGTCGAAATCGCCGTGTTGGCAGTGTCACCAACCTGGATGCTCCGAGTCGAAAGGATGGTGAAGACGCCGGAGTTGACGGAGCCGAATCGGCCACCATCGACGATGATGTTATTCACGGCGTTTCCGAGGCTGCCGTCTGCCGAGAACCTGACTTCAGCCCCGGTGACCTTGATGTCGCCGGTAAACGTATTGGCTGTGTTCGTGATGTCGACTCGGCCGGATCCTGCACCCGTGATCGTCAGAGGCGTGGTGCCTGCATTGCTTGTGAT
>JBPCTA010000452.1:0-5064 GCA_051006595.1 Pirellulales bacterium | reverse complement strand
GCCCGTGCCCCGCGAGCCGGCGTATGACGACGAGCGCAGCCAGGATGGCGAAGCGATGGCGGCATCCGAGTGAGTGAAGGCCAGGATGGGCGAAACGAACGTCCGGCGTCGGGGCATCGGCAGTCCCGAGCCGTGCGGCAGGGCTGCCTGAAGGCCGGTCGTTGGCCCCGTGACCGACAGCAGGTCTGCCCGCGGCCTTACGGCCGGTCGGCTTTCACGGGCAGGAACTCAGCCCCGAGCCTCGGAGCATCACTGCAGCAGCTGCGCTGGCCACGGGGGCTCGAAGCCGGCATGCTCCACCGCAAAGCCAGCCCGCACGACCGCGGCGAGCGCATCGGCCAGCGTGTCCCGCGTGGCATCCAGCGTGATCGCCACCGTATTGCTCTCCACGGCTCGGGCATCGCGCACGATCGTGGCGAGCACCCGCACCGCCTCGGCCGCTCCTCGGCAGACGATCACGCACCGCCATGAGCGGCCCGCCGCGAAGGCCGAAGGCTCGAAGGGGCCGCTCGCGACCAATCGCCCTTCGTTCATCACTGCGAGATGGGTGAAGCATGGCGGCACGGCCGCATCGTCGATCGACGCCAGCACCGTTCGCCCCATCAGATGGGCGTCGCCGATCACCTGCTGCACCTCCCGGCGTTCGATCGGATCGAGGCCGCCAAACGGGTCGTCGAGCAGGAGCACCTGCGGATCGTGCAGCAGCGCCCGGGCCAGGAGCAGCCGCTTGCCATGGCCCGCGGAGAGGTCGTCGAGCGGGGCCCGGCGTTCGATGGCGAGCCCCGCCATGTCCAGCGCTTTGCCGACGGCGGCTTCGAGCGGCCTGCCCCGCAGCCCAGCAGCCACGGCAAACAGCTCCATAAACTCGTCGGCTCTCACACCCGGCCAGGAGGGCAGCCGATCCGGCACGTAGCCGATCAGCCGTCTCACCGCCTCCGCTTCCCGGCGCACGGAGTGGCCGTCGACGAGAATGTCGCCGGCATGCAGGGGCAGCGCCGTCGCGACGGCGGCGAGGAGGGAGGATTTCCCCGCGCCGCTGCGGCCGATGACGGCGGTCGCCTGGCCCGGCGGCACGACCAGCGCGACCGCCTCGACCACGACGCGACCAGAGCGTTCGACGGTGGCGCGTTCGCACCGGATCATGCGAACCTCCGCGTCACCCTGACCGTCCGGCCCTCGGCCCCGCCAGACGCTCCGTCGTCATCTCGATCGCCACGAGCATGCCCTTGGCCTTGTTGAGCGTCTCTTCGAACTCTTTTTCCGGAACGCTGTCGGCCACGATGCCCGCCCCCGATTGCACGTAGGCGCGACCTCCCGTAACCACGATCGTGCGGAGGGCGATGCAGGTATCCATCGCACCGCTGAAATCGACGTAGCCGACCGCGCCGGCATACGGACCGCGGCGAACCGGCTCGAGTTCGTCGATGATTTCCATTGCCCGGATCTTGGGCGCGCCCGAGACCGTGCCGGCAGGCAGGCAGGCCCGCAGCGCGTCGAAGGCGGTGAGCCCCTCGGCGAGCCGGCCTGTCACGTTGCTCGTGATGTGCATCACGTGGCTATACCGCTCGATCACCATCACGTCGGAGAGTGCGACCGATCCGATCGACGCCACGCGGCCCACGTCGTTGCGGCCGAGATCGATGAGCATCACGTGTTCGGCCCGCTCCTTCGGATCGGCGAGCAGATCCTCGGCGAGCGCCCGATCCTCCTCTGGCGTCGCGCCGCGGCGGCGGGTGCCGGCGAGCGGCCTGACGGTGACCGTGCCGTCGATGCACCGCACCATGATCTCGGGCGAACTGCCGACGAGCGTGCAGGAGGGGGATCGCTGGTAGAACATGAACGGGCTGGGATTGACGACGCGGAGCGTGCGGTAGAGCTCGAGCGGCGGGGCCGAGAACGGGATGTCGAGCCGGCGGCTCAAGACCACCTGGAAGATGTCTCCCGCGCGGATGTATTCGCTCGAGCGATCGACGGCGGCGAGAAAGGCCTCGCGATCGAAGGCCGTGCGGGCGGTGCCGTTGCTCAGGCAGGCGGGCTCACGGCGGGGCCCGAGGTCGGCCGGTGGCGGCCAGTCGCACGGTGCCGAGAGCTCCGCGATCGTGGCGTCGATCCTGCGGCAGGCGGCCTCGTAGGCCTGATCGATCCCCGCCTGAGAATCGTCATCGATGCGGGCGAGCACGACCACGTCGATCGCCTTGGTCACGTTGTCGAACACGACCATTCGGTCGTAGAAGCCGAATGAGAGATCGGGCAGGCTGAGGTCGTCGGCCGGCGGATTCGGCAGCTGCTCGGTGTAGCGGACGGAATCGTAGGCCGCGTATCCCACCACACCGCTGGTGAACGGGGGCAACTCGGGCAGGTGAACGGGCCGATAGGCGGCCATCCGCCGCTCGAGCTCCGCCAGCGGATCGTCGCACACGAGCGTCTCCGCGCCGACGGGGCTGATGATCCTGACGGCGGTGCCGCGGGCCTCCATCCGCAGAAAGGGATCGGCGGCGAGAAAGCTGTAGCGGCCAACCTTCTCGCCACCGATCACGCTCTCGAACAGGCAGGCGGCCTCGCCCGCATCGATCTTGGCGAAGGCGGAGAGCGGGGTGAGGCTGTCGGCGAACAGCCGGCGGTAGACCGGCACGAGCCTGCCGACGCCGGCAGACGGTGCGAGGGCACTGACGAGTGCACCGAAACGGGACCTGTCCGGGAGGTGGGGCATGGAAGAGCGAGCGGCGATGGAGCGGTGGCGGGCGATCCCCGCAGAGACTACCCCCGCCAACCACGGCCAACAACACGCTCGCTCGGGCCGAGGCCGGGGATCTGCCCGCCGTTCGCCGCCCCCTGAGGGCGACCGGAGCACCCAAACCCGCTATGATTCCGAAGGTCAGGCAGGAGCAAAGCATGAAGTGCCAGCAGTGCGACAAGCAGGCGGTGTTCCACATCACCGAGTTGGAGACGGGTGAGGTGCGCGAACTCCACCTCTGCGAGGATCATGCCCGGGCCTACCTGAACCAGTCGGAGGCGGGCGACGACGAGCCGGACGAGCCGTCTGCGGGGGGCGGCCTCACGGGGCCTCTCACGGTGGGGCAAACGGCAGACGAACTCGCCGTGCTCGACAAGAAGGCCTGCGACATGTGCGGCATCACGTTCTTCGAGTTTCGGAATCAGGGGCGGCTGGGCTGCCCCCACGACTACGTCCACTTCGAGAAGGAACTGGAGCCGCTGATCGCCAACATCCATGGCGCCAATCAGCACACCGGACGCACTCCGGAGCGAGTGGCGGCGGAGGGATCGACCGCCCTGCCCCTGGGCACCGAGGAACTCACGAGCGTGATCGGGCTGCGGCGGACCATGCAGGAGGCGATCGCGTGCGAGGATTACGAGAAGGCCCGCGAGGATCGCGACGCGATTCGAAGGATCGAAGACCGCTGGATCGGGGTCCCAGACCGCGATGCAGGCACACCCCAGGCGGACGGCCCCACCCATGAAGCTTGATTCCCTCACCGAAGCCGTTGGCGAATGGCTCCGCGGCACCGGTCCCGAATCGGACATCGTGATGAGCAGTCGCGTCCGCCTCGCGCGGAACGTGGCCCACTATCCCTTCGTCAGCCGGGCCTCGGAGCAGGACCGCACCGAGGTCGAGAAGTTTCTCCGGGAGCGGATCGCGACCTCGCCCGTCGGGGGCCAGCTCGACTACATCGACGTCGGCACCCTCGAGGAGATCGACCGCCAGTTCCTGGTCGAGCGCCAGCTCATCAGCCGCGAGCACGCCGAGGCCCAGGGGGCCCGGGGCGTGGCGATCGACGGCCTCGAGCAGGTGAGCCTGATGATCAACGAGGAGGACCACCTCCGCATCCAGTGCATGCACAGCGGCCTCGACCTGCGGGGCGTTTGGGAGCAGATCAAGACGGTCGACGACCAGATCGGTCGAGTGGTGCCCTATGCCTTTCACTCCCGCTGGGGCTACCTCACCGCCTGCCCGACGAACGTGGGCACAGGCATCCGCGTGAGCGTGATGCTGCACCTGCCCGCGCTCGTGATCACGCGGCAGATCGACAAGGTGTTTCGCAGCCTGCACAAGATCTCGCTGGCCGTCCGGGGCCTCTACGGCGAGGGCTCGCAGGCCATGGGCGACTTCTATCAGATCTCCAATCAGACGACGCTCGGCAAGACCGAAGAAGAGCTGATCGAGCAGGTCGGCGACGTGGTGCCGGTGCTGATCGACTACGAACGGCGGGCCCGGGAGTTTCTGGTGCGTGAGACGCAGCAGAACGTTCACGATCAGGTGAGCCGTGCCTACGGCATCCTGCGGACGGCGCAGACGATCACGGCCGAAGAGACGATGCAGCTCCTCTCGCGGGTGCGGATGGGCGTGCTGCTGGGCCTGATCGGCGACGTGAAGATCGCCGACATCAACTCGCTCCTCGTCCGCACGCAGCCGGCCCATCTCCAGAAGCTCCGCGGCGTGGAGCTCGACACCAAAGACCGCAACATCGAGCGGGCCCGCTACCTCCGCCGCCACTTCGAGGGCGGCACGACACCGGCCAGCCCAAACTGAACAGCCGCGGACGCCGCCGATCCCGGAAAGCGCAGCGGCGTGAGGCGTGAGGTGAACCGGTGGATGGCCCCGGAACCAGACGCAGGGCTGCCCGCGGCCTCACGGCCGGTCGGCTTGTACGAAACCGGCATGAACTCAGCGAGGGGCTGCCCGTGCCCCGGAGCCGGCGTATGACGACAAGCGGAGCCAGGATGGCGAAGCGCCGGCGGCATCCGAGTGAGTGAAGCCCAGGATGGGCGCAGCGAACGTCCGGCGACGGGGCATGGGCAGCTCCGAGCCGTACGGCTGAGGTCCGTCAGACCGAGGCGAGCTTCCTTCGCAGCGCGGCGACGACCGATGGCGGCACGAACCGCAGCAGAGCGTTGTCGTCGGCCAGCGGCGTGATCTGCTTGAGCAGCGACGACGATATGTGCGAATACGCCGCGTCCGCCATCAGAAAGACCGTCTCCACCGAGGCGTCGAGCTTCCGGTTGGCCAAGGTCATCGTGAACTCCGCCTCGATGTCGGTCAGCGAG
>JBPCTA010000451.1:0-20135 GCA_051006595.1 Pirellulales bacterium | reverse complement strand
CGCTGCTCCCGTCCCAGGAACTCGGCACGGGCGATCACGCCATCCGCCGACATCTCGGCGAACTGCGTAAACACCTTGTCGGCCGCCTTCGGGAAGCCCAACTGCTCCATCAGTTTGGCGACGGCATTGAGCTGCGCAGGCTCGCTCCCGGAGATCACGCCGCCGGGCATGAGCTTGCGGGCCGCGTCGGCGGCCAGCTTCCGGTCATTTTCGGCGATGGCCAGTTTTGCCTCGAGTGCGATAGTGATGGCCGTTTCCGAACTCATCTTCTGCAGCCTCGTCAGCCACGGACGGGCGGCGGCCACCTCACCGTGATCGATCATCTTCTCGACCAGCATGGCCACATACGCGGGGGGCACGTTGGGCGCAGCCACGACGGCGATCAGCTCGTTGCGGCATTCGTCCCAGCGGCCGACCTTCTCGTGGAGCTGCGCGAGCATGATTCGTTGGCCCATGGCCAGGGGCTGCTTCCGCCGGAGTTCCTCGAAGATCGTGATCGCCTGCTTCCAACTCGCCGGCTCCGGCCGGTTGGTAAGGAGCTTCACCTGGAGAAGCGAATCGTCCGTCTGGACCTCCCCCTTTTCGTTGACATTCTGCCGCAGCAGGGCCATGGCCTCTTCCATCTCGCGGAAGTTGCCGCGTTCGGCGATGAGCTCGGCGAGCAGCCGTCGGCTCCACGCTTTCGTGGCCGCCGCGGCCGAAGATGTATCGGGCGACTGAATGATGGCCTGCAGCGTTTCCCGGGCGGGCTGCAGGCGGCCGCTGCGGACGAGAAACGCTGCCAGGCCGCGGCTCGCTTCCAGATTGTCTGGGGCCACGGCCACCGCCTCGCGGAATGACTTCTCGGCGTCGTCGTTGCGGCCCAGCATCTCGTAACCCTGGGCCTTGGACATTTGCCGCTGCGGCTCAGGCATGAGCTCTGCGGCCTTCTCGAGAGACCGTTCCGCGGCCGGCTTCTTGCCGGCATTGATCTGGTGCGAAAAGAGGGCGAGCCAGATGTCAGGCCGCTGGGGCGCCACTTCCGTTGCCCGCATCAAGACCTCCGACGCGCGATCCGTCTTTCCGGAACGATCGAGCAGTTGGCCGAGCCAGAGCAGATCCTCGGCATTGGTCGAGTCCCGCTGCACGGTCCGCTCGGCCAAGGCCACGGCCTCGTCGAACTTTCCGGCCCGCATCTCCATCTCAGCCGACAGGCGGTCCGATCCCTGCTCGCCCTCAGACCCCATCGAGCCCAGATACTGCTGTGCCTCGTCGAGCCGATTGACCGTGTAGAGGAGCGCCACGAGGCGACGCGTGATCGCGGGGTTCGCCGACCCCATCGCCACGGCCTTCTTCAGCCGCTCGATCGCCGAGAGCACGTCGCCTCGCAGCGAGTCGATTTCCGCGAACAACGTCTGGATCTGGTTCCAGCCCGGCCGGTCGTTCTCAGCCTCGATGAGCAGATTCCGAGCTTCGTCGAGGGTTCGCGTCTCCTCGGGTGTGAGTTCGGCACTGTCGTCGCCGTCCTTCTTTCGATTCTGCTGAGACCGACGAACCTCGAAGATCTTGAAGCCCGCCTCGGCGACCCGGGAACGCGCCGAGGAACCGCCCGCCACGGCAGCCACCTCATTCGACGCGGCCCTGGCCTTTTCGACGTCTCCCTGATTGAGCGCGAGCTCGAGGATTGCCTCCCGGGCCCGGATATCTTCGGGCTGTCGCTTGGCAACTTCCCGCCAGACCCGCTCGGCCGACTCGATGTCGCCGTTCGTCAGGTAGACCGAGGCGACGGCGGTGAGCACGTTGGCGGATTCCTCGTCGGGCAGGCCGGCGGCGGTCTTCTCCACGGCGGCCAGTTCGTCCTTGGCTCCCTCGTCCTTCCGCTGGCCGGCCACCTGGGCCCGCACCGTCAGCATGGGTGCAGAACCGGCCATATCAGCGGGGACACGCCCCAGAATCGCCGCCGCTTCCTCGGCCCCATTCGCGCGAAGGACGAGCGTGACAAGCGCCGCCCAGACCTGCGGGCCGCCCTCGCCGCCGGCCGCGGCCCCTTCGAGCATTTCCCGAGCCGAGGCGGCCTCACCCTTACGAACCAGCGCGTCGGCCCGCAGCAGCGTGAGTTGGGTGGCGGTGATGTCCGGCGACTGCTGAAGGGTGTCGAGCAGACTGTCGACGCTGCTCCAATCGCGCTCCGCGACCGGCCGCTTGGCCTGCTGCTGAATCCGCAGTTGCAGCAGCGGATACCAGACCTGAGGCACCGTCGCGAGACGATCTTCAGTGAGCACTCTGGCGATGGTCTCGAACTCCGCCAGCGCCTCTTCCAACTTCCCGGCCGCCGCCAGGGCCGCGGCCGTGCCGGCGCGAGCTGCCAGCGACGTGGGATCCTCGCTCAAGACGCGTCGGTTGACGTCGAGTTGGGCGTCGGGCTCGTCGAGCTGCGCGTGACACTGAGCGAGGTAGAGATCAACCTGCCGCACGAGTTCGGGTGATCCGAGCACGAGCGGCCGGACCGTTTCGAGCCGTGACGTGGCGTCGCCCCATTTTCGCCGGGCGACGAGCAGCCGCCCCTCCAGGAGCCCCACCGCAGGGCTGGCATCGCCGTAGAGTTCCTTGATGCGGGCAATGGTCTGCTCCACCTGATCCAGTTTGTTTTGTTGGAGCAACGCGTCAGCGAGCATGAGGAGCAACGAGGCCTTGCCGGGGATTTGCTCGATGCCATCAAGCAGCACCTGCTCGGCCGTCTCCAAGTCCCCCCGCTGCAACGCGACCGCGGCGAGGCCTCGATACACCCGTTCGTCTCGCGGGGCGAGTTCCCGGCCCTTCGTCGCGAGTTCACCGGCCTTCTCGAAGTCCTTTCGGGCCAGGGCCAGTTCAAATCCTGAGAAGATGCAGTTGACGTTGTCGGGCTCGAGCTCGAGGGCCGTGAGGATGTCGGCCTCGGACGCATCGAGATTGCCGTGGTCGCGATGCCAACTGCTTCTCGCAAGCCATGCCTGCACGTCCTTGCTCTGAACCGCGACGAGTTGCTCCAGCACCTTGCTGGCCGCATTTCGGTCGTTGAGCTTGTCCTCGAGGATCGCGGCCAGGATGATAAACGCATCGGTGGGGTTGGACGCCTGTTCCTTTGCCGGATCGAAGGCCCGCTTTTGGAGATCAAAGCCCACCATCTCCGCGACCAGTCGGCTGGCTTCCTCGAAATCGCCGGCCCCCAAGAACGAGCGGGCCATCATCAGTTGGATTTCATTGCCGTCGAGCGGCCGACGTGGCTGCTGCTCGTCCTCGTCGTCGTTCTCGATCTTTGAGACCGGATCCGCTGGAGCCGTCTCCTTGAGTTGGCCGGACTCGAGGCGTTCGCGCAAGACGGCCAGATGCTCCCGCGCATCGATCGCCCTGCCGATTTTGAGTTGGAACTCCGCGAGGCGACGGCGAAGGTCGTCGTTGTCGGGATTGCGTCGGACGGCGGTTTCGAGCGAGTTGTACGCCCGCGCCATGTCGTTACGGGTCGCGTCGGGGGCTTCGGCCCGGGCGAGCATCAACGTGGCGTATTCGGCGTAGGCCTCGCTGTCTTCCGGTCGGAGGCCGATGTAGCGGCCGTAAAGCATGATGGCTTCTGCCGTCTTTCCCTCCTTGAGCCGTTCCTTGGCCTGAACGGCCAGGTTGCCGGCATTGCGCAAGACCTGAAACCGGCGGAGGAAGAAGATGCCTGCCGTTCCCGCCACCACGACGGCGATGAGAATCAGCAGAAACTTGAGGTTGATCCGTTTCACGAGGGACGTCTCTGGCCCGACGGAGGACGCCGGGGCTTGAAGGTCGCGCGAGCTGATGTGGGCCGCTGGCTGCCAACCGCCCTAAAAGCCCTAGTCTAGCAACCGCGTCCCACACATTTCCATGAATCGAGGCCCGGAGAAGTTCGGCCCCCGGCCTTTTCCGGCTGACTTTCCGGAATCCGCCAAAGATCGCGGCCGGCAAGGTCGA
Organism: Pirellulales bacterium; assembly: GCA_051006595.1. Taxonomy (GTDB): domain Bacteria; phylum Planctomycetota; class Planctomycetia; order Pirellulales; family UBA1268; genus QWPN01. The sequence continues at coordinate 16,184 of JBPCTA010000451.1, read as the reverse complement.
TAGTAACGATGGAATCGATCGTGCCGCCTGGGAAGACCCTGCGGGCGGCGGCTTCCACTATCAGGCCGAAAGCCACGGCCCGCATGACAGCCTCGAGGACCGTTCGATGAGCAACCGTGATCTTCCGCTCCCCCGCTGGAACCGCCTGATTGTCGCGATTCGACCCGCAGCAGCGACAGCGGCGATCATCGCCCTCGGCGTTCTGGCGATCACCCCACTGTCTGCGGCTGAACAGGCTCGCGGCGCGAGCCCGCGGCCCACGCGGTCGGCACAGGCCGAACCACGTAGCCGCACCGTTGTGGATCACGCCGTGCAACCCGCGGGCGGCGGCGCTTGCCGAGAGTGCGGTCCGGGAGGATGCCAGCACCGGCAGCCTGTCCACGGTCACCACCGGAACTGCCGCGACGGGGCCTGCGTGCCCTATTGCCCTGTCAGACCCGGAACCTTCGGCTTCTATGGCACGCAGTGGCGGCGGTGGCCCGGGCAGGGCGTCGTGCCAGTCTCGAACGAGGAGGCCGCCACGCCGGCCGTTCCGCCGAAATCGGAAGTGCCAGATGCCGACGAGGAGTCGATGGGGCCGGCGGCGTCGGAACTTCCGGAGCCCGAGATGCCGGCGGCCGGCGGTCGCGACATGAATCGCGGTGGGAACGCCTCGGACACTCCCTTCGCGCCCGAGCCGGATGCCGCTCCCCCAGCCGAGCCCATGACTGAGCCAGAGCCCGCGGCGGCTCAACAGCCGGCAGCGGCTGAGCCGCGGGAAGTGCCACGAGCCGATGAGGCTCAGCCAGCGCAGCCGGAGGTGTCCAAGCCGGCGGCCGACGCAGCCCCGGCCAAGCCGCGTCCTGCCGACGAAAACCTCTTCGACGATTCCGCGGCCCGCAAGATCCGGCGCAAGATTCCGATCGCAGCCGGTGCCCAGCCGTCGCGTCGTGACCCGGCGAGCCGAGTGCAGCCCGCGACCCATGAACGCGATGAGATCAGCCCCGATCGCGACCCATCAGTTCCCGTGCGACCTGCCACGACCGCGTCGACGGCGCGTGCCGCCAAGCCGCGAACCGTGCCGCGGGTGCCCTTCGACCCCCGAGCTGAATCCGCGAGGCTGCAGCAAGGCCGCCCATTCGTCAGGTAAATCAGATCTCGAAGCGATCCTCGCGATCGGCCGCTTCTCACGTGCCAGCCGACCGGCCGTGAGGCCGCGGGCAGTCGCGGTGCACGGCGCGGAACTGCCCATGCTCCGCGCTGAGTTCAAGCCTGTGCCCGCCGGCTCGTAGGACATTGTCAATGCGAGAGGCGGGAGTCGAACCCGCACGCCTTGCGGCACTGGAACCTAAATCCAGCGCGTCTGCCAGTTTCGCCACTCTCGCGCGATGGCCAGGGCCGTCGCAGCAGCCACGACGGAACGGCTGCCAGATTCTACCTCGGTGCGACCTTCAGCGCGACTCCTCGGATTGGTCGCCGGCCGAGAGGAGGAGCCGCTCGAGGTTGCCTTCGCCGCTGGTGCTCCGGGGTGGCCACGCGGCCACGAGCATGTCCTGCAAGGTGGCATCGGGGGCCCCAGCCCGCTGAACGGCGAACCGGAGTTCGAGCGTTTGCACCTGCGCGGCCGCATCGTGACGGGCGTTCCAGTCGCGGGCGAGCGCTGCCGCGGCCGGTTCACCAAACACGCGGACGTTCGGGCGGGGCAGGATCCAGAAGAACTTGTGCCACCGATGGTGGGCGAGCGAGCCGAACCCGCCCGCAGGCCGTTCCCGCTCGAGGGCACGGCCGCCACGGAGCAGATCGACGACCCGACCATCGGCGAGTTCCGCGCGGCCGTACACCCATTGATCCTGGGGCGGACCCTCGCCGAACATCGACCACTCCTGTTCGAGACCACACGCCACCAACGCGGCCGCCACTGGTTGCGGCAGCGGACGGCTGGCGAACAGGCCCCAGTCATCAAGAAAGCCCGCGACCGCCAACGCGACCGCCACGCCGCAGACGGCCGTCGCCATGCTGCCAAGCCCCACGACGGGGCCCGCCACGGTCCGACGGAGCACGCGATCCCAGACCGCCCGTGGCACGAGCGGCAGCCAGGCCGTCATCCCGATCGGGGCAAACAGTCCCACCGACATCGTCAGCCAGACTGCCGCATGAAACCCAAGGAAGGCGACCACGAGGGCCGTCCGCGCGCGGGCTGCCGGCCAGAGCACGAGCATCAACGGCGCGGTGATTTCCATCAGCGGAATCAGCCACGTGAGGCCGCGGGTGAGCCATTTGATCTGCCCCAGCATCATCCCCAGGGATGTGCCGTGGTCATGGATCGACAGCACGTGCGACATCGCCGTGCCCGAGAGCCAGGCGGAGTTGCACTTCGACAGCCCGGCGCCGAGGTAGACCGCGGCGAGTTGCAGGACGACCGCCGCGGTGGCGATCGAGCAGGCAGCAGCCGGTGCGGCCTGATCCGGGCGGCTGCCACGGCGGGCGGCATCGACCGACCAGACGGCCCCCAGCGGCAGAAACATCGACCAAAACAGCTGGCAGGCGAGCCAGAGATCCCCGGCGTTGGCGGCCGGAGCCGTGCGGCGGATCTCGCTCAGCAGGGCGACCCACGCCACCACGGTGGCCGAGCGCGTGTGGAAGCCGACCATTAGAAAAAGGCCCGCGATGCCCTCCGCAGCCAGCACGGCAGCCCCGCACGCTCGTACATCACTGACGAGCGCGAGCGACCACTTGGCCTGGGTGGCATGAAAGGCCCGGAGAATCGCGGGCGGAAAGATCCCGTCGGCCGCAAACATCAGCTGGAAATCGCGGGTCCGCAGCAGGCAGTCAGCCACGAGCATCAGGCCGAGCCCGATGCGAAACGCGGCCAGGCTGCGGGCATCGAGCGTGAACGACTGCCGGGCGAGCCGCCGCACCGTCTCCCCCCACCGGCGCACCGGATGAGACTGGGGCAATCGGTCCATGGGATGCCGCCGGGGCGATTGGATGACAGGCTTTCTTGAACGAACCTGGCCGTGAAACTACAACAACGCCGCCGCGGAGGACGACCCCAGTCCCTGGTTTCGCGGCGCTTGCGGCATCGCCAATCTCGATGCCCGAGCCCCACCCTGTTGGAGGAGAATCGACGAGATGCACGTTCCAGTGGTGGTGCTCGGCGGCGGCCCGGGCGGTTATGCGGCCGCGTTTCTGGCCGCCGATCTCGGCATGCAAGTGGCGCTCGTCGAGCGGGACGAGCGGCTCGGCGGCACGTGCCTGCTGCGGGGCTGCATTCCCTCCAAGGCCCTGCTGCACGTGGGCCGGGTGCTCTCCGAGGCCCGCGAGATGGAAGACTGGGGCATTCACTTCCAAAAGCCGAAGCTCGACCTCGACGCCCTCCGGGCCCGCAAGGACAAGGTGATCGCGGCGCTCACGGGCGGCCTCGGCCAGCTCGCCCGGCGGCGAAACGTGACGGTCGTTCAGGGCTCGGCACGGTTTGCCAACTCCACCACGCTGGAGGTGGCCCCGGCCGCTCCCGGCGGTGCGAGCCAGCGGATCACGTTCGATCACTGCATCCTGGCCAGCGGCTCGCGGCCGGCCCGGATTCCCGCCTTCGATATCGGCAGCCCGCGGGTGATGGATTCCACCGGAGCGCTCGACCTGGCCGACGTGCCGGAGTCGCTCCTTGTGGTGGGCGGTGGCTATATCGGGCTCGAGATGGGCACGGTCTACGCCGAACTCGGCTCGCAGGTGTCGGTCGTGGAACTCACCGACATGCTGTTGCCCGGCGCCGATCGAGACCTCGTCAAGCCGCTGCACAAGCGGCTCGAAGGACTTTTGAAGGCGATCAAGCTCCGCACCCAGGTGGTGAAGATCGAAGACACGGGCAAGGCGGTGCGGGTCTCCTTCGAGGGACCAGACGGGCCGAGCGTGGAGGAGTTTTCCCGGGTGCTCGTCGCCGTGGGGCGGCGGCCTAACTCCGACGGACTCGGCCTCGAAAACACGAAGGTCGTCCTCGACGCGAAGGGCTTCGTCGGTGTCGATGGCCAGCAGCGCACGGCCGATCCGCACATCCTCGCGATCGGCGACGTCTGCGGCGAGCCGATGCTCGCCCACCGCGCGAGCCACCAGGGAAAGGTGGCCGTCGAGGCTCTGCACGGTGAGCCCGCGCTCTTCGCGCCGCGGGCCATCCCGGCGGTGGTGTTCACCGATCCCGAGATCGCCTGGGCCGGTCTGACCGAGAACGAGGTGGCGGCGTCGGGTCGCATTGTCGAGGTGAGCAGGTATCCGTGGGCCGCCAGCGGCAGGGCCCACGCCCTTGGACGCACCGACGGCCTCACCAAGATGCTCGTCGACCCCGAGACCGATGCGGTGCTCGGCGTCGGGATCGTGGGGCCGGGGGCCGGGGAACTGATCGCGGAGGGCGTGCTCGCCATCGAGATGGGCTGCTCGGCCCGTGATCTGATGGAGGCCATTCATCCCCATCCCACGCTGGGCGAGACGATGGCCTTCAGCGCCGAGAATTATTTCGGCCTGGCCACGGAGATCTACCGACCGCGGTCCGAGGCGGGGACGAAGTAGCGGCGGCAGAGGAGGCCGAGACTCGGCGAGGGGGCGGGTGCCGTGCTGACCGCCGCACCCGAGGGCAGAAGCCCCGTTGTGGCGTCGTTTCCGCGAAGCCGTAATCGGTCTTTACGGGGTCCGTCAGCACCGGAATAATGCGTAAAGTTCGCCCACTTTTCCGGAGTCCCGCATGGCCAACCCCGACATCGACCATTCCGCCACCGAGGCTGCGGACAACGTGCTTTCCGGAGACGGTTCCGCGTCGCTGCCCCGGGGTGCGCATGCACCGATGTCAATCGGCCAGATGAGCGACAACTCCTCGGGCCAGCCGGAACTCGCCGACGGGGTCGCCGCGGTTGATACCGACCCGACCGAGACCCGCGAGTGGCTCGACTCGCTCCGCTACGTGATCAACATCCGCGGCGACGACCGGGCCGCCTACCTCCTCCAGGCCATCGAGCAAGAGGCCTACCGGTTGGGCGTGCCGATCCCGTTCTCGGCCACCACCCCCTACATCAACACGATCCCGCTCGACAAACAGCCGCCTTTTCCTGGCAACCGTGAGATCGAGCGGCGGATCAAGAGCATCATCCGCTGGAATGCGATGGCGATGGTCGTCCGCGCCAACCGCGAAGACAAGAGCATCGGCGGCCACATTTCCACGTTCGCCTCGTCGGCGACGCTGGTCGAGGTGGCGATGAACCACTTCATCCGCGGCCGCAGCGACGACTACTCGGGCGACCAGGTCTATTTTCAGGGGCACGCCTCGCCCGGCATCTACTCCCGCGCCTTCCTCGAGGGCCGGATCAGCGAGAAGCAGCTGGAAAACTTCCGGCGGGAACTGGCCGAAGGGGGCGGGCTGTCGAGTTATCCGCATCCCTGGCTGATGCCCGGCTTCTGGGAGTTTCCCACGGTTTCGATGGGCCTCGGGCCGCTGATGTCGATCTATCAGGCCCGCTTCAACAAATACCTCCAGGACCGCGGCATCAAGGACACGAGCAAGCAGCATGTCTGGTGCTTCATCGGCGACGGCGAGTCCGACGAGCCCGAGACGCTCGGCGCGATCTCGCTGGCGGCCCGCGAGAAGCTCGACAACCTCGTGTTTGTCATCAACTGCAACCTGCAGCGGCTCGACGGCCCGGTCCGGGGCAACGGCAAGATCATCCAGGAGCTCGAAGGGGTCTTCCGCGGGGCCGGCTGGAATGTGGTGAAGGTGATCTGGGGCGACGAGTGGGATCCGCTGCTCGACAAGGACGACAAGGGCCTGCTCGTCAAACGGATGAATGAGGTCGTGGACGGCCAGTATCAGAAATACGTCGTCATGCCAGGCGGCTACATCCGCGAGCACTTCTTCGGGGCCGATCCGCAACTGGCCGAGATGGTGGCCCATCTCTCCGACGAGAAACTCAAGAAGCTCCGCCGCGGCGGCCACGATCCGGAGAAGGTCTATGCGGCCTATGCCGCCGCGATGAAGTGCCATGGCAAGCCGACGGTAATCATCGCCAAGACGATCTAGGGCTACGGCCTCGGCGAAGTGGGCGAGGGCCGCAACGTCACGCACCAGCAGAAGAAACTCAACGAAGAGGAACTCCGCGCCTTCCGGTCGCGGTTCGGAATCCCGATCTCCGACGATGAGGTCGCCAAGGCGCCGTTCTATCGGCCGGCCGAAGATTCCGAGGAGATGCGGTATCTCCGCGAGCGTCGCGAGGCGCTCGGCGGCTACGTGCCGACGCGGCCGCTGGAGTCGCCGAAGCTCAAGACGCCGTCGCTCGACGAGTATCGCTCGTTCATCGAGAAGAGCGCCGGCCGCGAGGTCTCCACGACCACCGGCGTGGTCACGCTGATGGCGTCGTTGCTCAAGGACAAGTCGGTCGGGAAGTACATCGTGCCGATCGTGCCCGACGAGTCGCGGACGTTCGGCATGGATCCGCTCTTCAAGCAGTGCGGCATCTACGCCCACGCCGGGCAGCTCTACGAGCCGGTCGACTCCGATCAGCTGCTCTATTACCGCGAGGCCAAAGACGGACAGATCCTGGAGGAGGGCATCACCGAGGCGGGAAGCATGTCGAGCTTCATCGCCGCGGGCACGGCCTACGCCAGCCACGGCGTGCCGATGATCCCGATCTTCATCTACTACTCGATGTTCGGTTTTCAGCGGATCGGCGACCTGATCTGGGCTGCCTGCGACAGCCGGGCCCGCGGCTTCCTGCTCGGTGGCACTGCCGGGCGAACCACGCTCAACGGCGAGGGGCTCCAGCATCAGGACGGCCACAGCCACCTGTTCGCGATGGCCTATCCCACGGTGAAGGCCTACGACCCGGCGTTTGTCTATGAGTCGACGGTGATCATGCTCGACGGCATGGATCGGATGTATGCCAAGGGCGAAGACTGGATTTACTACATCACCGTCTACAACGAAAACTACGAGATGCCCGCGATGCCAGCCGGCTGCGAAGAGGGCATTCTCAAGGGGATGTATCGGCTCCGCGACGTGGCCCCGGCCAAGAAGCCGAAGGCGACGCTGCCCAAGGTCAACCTGCTGGGCTCGGGCGCGATCCTCCGCGAGGCCATGCGGGCGGCCGACCTCCTCGCCGAACACTGGGGCGTGGCGAGCACGGTGTGGAGCGTGACCAGCTGGAAGGAGCTCCGCCGCGAGGCGCAGGAATGCCGGCGCTGGAACATGCTCCATCCCGAGGCCGCGCCGCGTGCCAGCTACCTCGAGCAGACGATCGCCTCGACCGACGGGGTGTTCGTCGCGGTGAGCGACCATGTGCGGGCCGTGCCCGAGCAGCTCGATCCGTGGGTTCCGGGCGGCCTGTTCGTGATGGGCACCGACGGCTTCGGCCGCAGCGAGCTCCGCACGCAGCTTCGCCGGCACTTCGAAGTTGATGCGGAGTGCATCGCCATCGGCACGCTCTCGCAGTTGGCTGCCGCCGGTGCGATCGGCGGGCATGTCGTCGCCGAGGCGATCACGCGGTTGGGGGTCGATCCCGACAAGATCGATGCCGCGTCGGCCTAAGCCCGTCCCTCCGGGGTCGAGCGTTTCGGCCCTCTGTTTCAATCCCTTCGTTACAGCCTCCCACCTCAAGCACGAGCGAAACAAGCCCATGGCCACCGAGTTCAAGCTTCCCGACCTTGGCGAAAACATCGCCTCCGGCGACGTTGTCACCGTCTTCGTGGCCGAGGGCGATGTCGTGAAGCCGGGGCAGCCGCTTCTCGAAGTGGAGACCGACAAGGCGGTCATCGAGGTGCCGTGTCCGCCGGGCGGGCTGATCGCGAAGGTGCTGGTCAAGAAGGGCGACACCGTCAAGGTTGGGCAGGCCCTCGTGATGCTCGACGCGGCTGGAGCCGCCAGCGCTCCGAAGCCGGCCGCCCCTGCTTCGGCCCCTGCCGCCGCGGCCCCTCAGCAGGCCCCGCGGCCGGCCCCTCAACCGGCCGCCCCCGCCCCGAAGACCGCCCCAAAGCCTGTGGCTCCGGCTGCTGCCCCGGTGGCGATGCCAGCGGCCGTCGCCGTGGAGGAGCCCTCTGCCGTGGCCGCGGCTGCCTCGGTCGATCCTGCCGGTCCGGCGGTTCGCAGACTGGCCCGTGAACTGGGGGTCGATCTCGCACGTGTGAAGGGGAGCGGGCCCTCCGGTCGCATCATTCGCGAGGACGTGATCGCCGCGGTGCGGCATGCGAGCGCGGCGCCGGCCGGACGGTCGCGGCCCGAATCAACATCCACGGAGCGGGACGACTGGGGGCCCGTCCGTCGCGAGCAGATGTCGCGGATGCGGAAGACGATCGCGGCCAACATGCTCCGCAGCGTGCAGACAATCCCGCATCTCACCAACTTCGACGACGCCGATGTCACGGAGCTCGAGGCGCTCCGCAAGGCCAGCGCGCCGGAATACGCCAAGAACAACCTCAAGCTCACGGCGCTCTCGTTCGTGATCAAAGCGGTGAGCCTGTCGCTCCGCCAGCACCCCATCGTCAACGCCACAATCGACATCGAGAAGGGCGAGATCGTCTACAAGGACTACGTCAACGTCGGCCTCGCGGTGGACACGCCCCGGGGGCTTGTGGTGCCCGTGCTCCGGGACTGCGACCAGATGTCGATCCCGCAGGTGGCCCAGGCCATCGCCGATACGGCAGAAAAGGCCAAGAATGCCCAGTATGGCATCGAGGACCTCCGCGGTGGCACCTTTACGATCAGCAATCTCGGGGCCGTGGGCGGGGTCTACTCCACGCCAATCATCAACTGGCCCGAGGTGGCGATTCTCCTGCTCGGACGGTCGCGGAAGATGCCCGTGATTCATGACGACCGGGTGGAGTCGCGGCTGATGATGCCGTTGTCTCTTTCGTACGATCACCGCGTCATCGACGGCGCGGCGGCGGCCCGGTTTCTCAACGAGGTGATCGGTTACCTCGAGAGCCCGGGGCGTCTCCTGCTGGCCATGTGACATCCTTCTTTCACTGTTCCCGCGGCGGCGGGAATCGGGACCCATCGTGAGCACCATCGACAGCTTTGATTCGGCGGGGACGGCGAGCCTCGCGTTTCTCGAGGAACTCTTCGAGCAGTATCAGAACGACCCTGCGAGCGTGCCGGCCGATTGGCGCGGTTACTTCGAGGCACTCCAGGTGGGCGTCGCAGTGCCAGCGGCGGCAGCGTCACCTCCACCGCCAGGCGGCAACGGGCACGCGACCGTCAGGCCGCTTGCGAATGGCAGCAGCCCCGCGGCGTCGGCCAGGCTCGTCACCCCCGACGGGATCGCGACCGCCCATGCCGTGGCGATCGCCAATGGCGAGGTGCGACTGCCGGCGGCCCCTGCCGGCGAAGCGATGCCGCTGCCGCTGCCGCCGATCGCCACCGGCACCGCCGGCGAGGAGCGGGTGGCGTTTCTGCAGGACCGCGTCGACCAGCTCGTCCGCGCCTATCGCGTTCGCGGCCATCTGATGGCGGAGATCGATCCGCTCGGTCGTCCGCGTCCGGGGCTGCCCGAGCTCGATCCGGCCTTCTATCACCTCACCGAAGAAGACATGGACCGGTCGTTTTCGACCGACACCATCGAGGGTCCGCAGTCGATGTCGCTGCGGCAGATCATCAAGCGACTTCGCCATACCTACTTCCGCTCCATCGGCGTGCAGTTCATGCACATGGACGATCTCCGCGTGCGGCAGTGGCTGCAGGTGCGGATGGAGGGCTGCGAGAATCGCATCCAGCTCGACCGGCGGCAGCAGTTGCGGATCTACCGCCAGATGACCACGGCGGCGGTGTTTGAGGAGTTCATCCAAAAGCGGTTTCTCGGGGCGAAGAGCTTCTCGCTAGAGGGCTCGGAGAGTCTGATTCCGCTGCTCGAAATGGCGATCGAGCGGGCTGCTTCGCAGGAGATCGGCGACTGCGTGCTGGCCATGGCGCATCGTGGTCGGCTCAACGTGCTGGCCAACATCATGGGCAAGAGCCCGCAGCGGATCTTCCGCGAGTTCGCCGACATGGACCCCGAGCTTCATGTGGGCCGCGGCGACGTGAAATACCACCTCGGCCACTCGACCGATTACCGAGCGGCCAATGGCCGGAGCGTGCACCTCACGCTCTGCTTCAACCCGAGCCATCTCGAGTTCGTGAATCCCGTGGCCATCGGCCGGATGCGGGCCCGCCAGGACAGGGCCAGTGACCAGGCGCGGCAGGGGGGCATGGTGATCCTGATTCACGGCGATGCCGCGTTTGCCGGCGAGGGCATCATCCAGGAGACGCTCAACCTGAGCGAGCTCGACGCCTATCGCGTCGGCGGCACGCTCCACGTGATCGTCAACAACCAGATCGGATTCACTACGGGACCGCGCGAATCCCGCTCGTGCACGTATGCGACCGACGTGGCGAAGATGCTCCAGATCCCGATCTTTCACGTCAACGGCGAGGATCCCGAGGCGGTGGCCCAGGTGGTGAATCTGGCGACCGACTTCCGGCGGGAGTTTCAGCGGGACGTGGTCATCGACATGTATTGCTTCCGGCGCCGCGGCCACAACGAGGCCGACGAGCCGGCGTTCACCCAGCCGGCGCTGTATCGCGTGATCGAGAAGCGGCCGAGCGTTCACGAGAGCTATCTCGAGAAGCTGCTTAAGCTCGGCGAGGTCACGGCCGATGAGGCGAAGCAGATCGTCGAGCAGCAGCAGGCGAAACTGGCGGCCGATCTCTCGGCGGCCAAGAGCGAGGACTATGTCCACAAGGACGACGTCGGGGGCATGTGGGCCTTCTATATCGGCGGCCGCGAAAAGGATGCCGCCGAGGTCGATACGGGCGTTCGCCGGGACGTGCTCGAGCAGTTGCTGATGAGGCTCGTGTCGCTCCCCGACGGCTTTCAGCCGCACGCCAAGATCAAGAAGCTCCTGGAAGCCCGAGTCCAGATGGCCACCGGAACGGTGCCGCTGGACTGGTCCGCGGGCGAGGCGCTCGCGCTGGCCACGATCGCCACGCAGGGGCTGCGGGTGCGAATCTCCGGCCAGGACAGCCAGCGTGGCACCTTCAGCCATCGCCATGCGGTCATCCACGATTCGGTCACCGACGAGACGTTCTGTCCGCTCGAGCACCTCTCCGAGGATCAGGCGGCCGTCGAGATCTACAACAGCCCGCTCTCCGAGGCCGGCGTGCTGGGCTTCGAGTATGGCTACAGCCTCGACTGCCCCGACGGGCTCGTGATGTGGGAGGCTCAGTTTGGCGACTTCGTCAATGCGGCGCAGGTGGTGATCGACCAGTTCATCGTGAGCGCCGAGGATAAGTGGAACCGTCTCTCGGGCATCGTGATGATGCTGCCCCACGGCTTCGAAGGGCAGGGTCCGGAGCATTCCAGCGCCCGGCTCGAGCGGTTTCTCTCGCTCTGCGCCAAGGACAACATCCAGGTGGTGCAGCCGACGACGCCCGCGCAGCTCTTCCACTGCCTGCGGCGGCAGGTGCTCCGCGTCTGGCGGAAGCCGCTGGTGGTCATGACGCCCAAGAGCCTCCTCCGCAATCCGGCTTGTGTCTCGTCGCTGGAGGATCTCGTCAAGGGCTCGTTCCAGCGGGTGATTCCCGATTCGTCCGGCACTCCCCCTCGCGACATCCATCGGGTGCTGCTCTGCTCGGGCAAGGTGGCCTACGAGCTGGAGAAACGACGTCAGGAGAACGGTCGCCGCGACGTGGCGATCGTCCGGGTCGAGCAGCTCTATCCGCTTCCCAAGCAGGCTCTCGAGGAAGCGCTCGCCGCCTACGCGCCGGGAACGCCTGCCGTGTGGGTGCAGGACGAGCCGGAGAACATGGGGGCGTGGCGGTTTTTCCGAATTCACTTCGGCGAAAAGCTGCTCGATCGCTTTCCGTTTTCGGGCGTCTGTCGGCAGAGCGCCGCAAGCCCCGCCACCGGCTCGAAGAAGAGCCACGATCTCGAGCAGAATGAGCTGCTCACCGCCGCCTTTCAGAGTTGACCGATCCCATCCCGAAGCACCGCACGGCAGCATTTATCCATGGCACTTGAACTGAAGGTTCCCGAGGTTGGCGAGTCGATCACCGAGGTGATGGTCGGCGTCTGGAAGAAGCGGGAGGGAGACGGCGTGGCCGCCGATGAATCGATCGTCGAGATCGAGAGCGACAAGGCGACCGTCGAACTGCCGGCCCCGGCCGGGGGCACGATCACGAAGATCCTCAAGGCCAGTGGCGAGAAGGCCGTGGTGGGTGAAGTGATCGGCTACATGGAGCCCGCCGCCGCCGGCGCGGTGCCGCCCGCACCCGTCGCGCCCGCGCAGCCCACCGTCGACGTGAAGCGAACAGATGGCCGGACGACGATCGGTTCCGTGCAGCCACCGGCTGCCGCCTCCCGGGTGATGCCCGCAGCGGCCCGCGTGCTCGGCGAAGCGGGCCTGTCGCCTGCCGGCGTCTCGGGCACGGGGCCCGGAGGCCGGATCACGAAGCCGGATGCCGTTGCTGCTGCGGCGAAGCCGGTCGCGGTCAGTGCTCCCGTGGTGCGGGCCCCCGCGGCCATGGCCGCCGCTGGCGGGTCCCGCGAGGAGCGGTATCAGCTCATCAGCCCGATCCGTCGCCGGATCGCGGAGCGGCTCGTCGAGGCCCAGCAGCAGGCGGCCCTGCTGACGACGTTCAACGAGTGTGACATGTCGGCCGTGATGGCCCTCCGAGCCAAGTTCAAGGACCCGTTTCAGGAACGGTATGGCGCGAAGCTCGGGTTCATGTCGTTCTTCGTCCGCGCGGCGGTCGAAGCGCTCCGGGCGGTGCCCCAGGTCAACGCGGAGTTTCGGGATCCCCACATCGTCTACCGCGACTATTGCGACATCGGCATCGCCGTTGGCGGCGGCAAGGGGCTCGTGGTGCCCATCCTCCGCAACGCCGAAACGATGTCGTTCGCCCAGATCGAACTTGCGATTAGCGAGTTCGCCAAGCGGGCCGCCGACAACAAACTCAAGCTCGAGGAACTCCAGGGGGGCACGTTCACGATCTCCAACGGCGGTGTCTATGGGTCGATGCTCTCCACGCCGATCATCAACCCGCCGCAGAGCGGTATCCTGGGCCTGCACTCGATCCAAGAGCGGCCCATGGCCGTGAATGGGCAGGTGGTGATTCGTCCGATGATGTATCTCGCCCTCACCTATGATCACCGGCTGGTCGATGGTCGCGAAGCGGTGACCTTCCTGAAGCGGATCAAGGACACGATCGAAGATCCGAGCCGCCTGATGCTGGAAGTGTGATCGTCTTCAACACGCGAGCCGCAGCGGATCGAGCACCCCCTAGAAAGCAAGCGATTCGACCATGCCCATGCATGACCTGGTGGTGATCGGCGGTGGACCGGGTGGCTACGTGGCCGCGATCCGGGCAGCGCAGCTCGGCATGAAGGCGGCTGTCGTCGAGAAGGAGCCGCAACTCGGCGGCACCTGCCTGCGGGTCGGCTGCATTCCCTCGAAGGCGCTCCTGGAATCGAGCCACAAGCTGGAGATGGCGCGGCACGAGCTCGGGCAGCATGGCGTGAACGTCGCCGGCGTGACCTTCGATCTCGCGACGATGCTGAGGCGGAAGGAGGAGGTGGTCTCGACGCTCGCGAAGGGCATCGAGGCCCTGCTCGCCAAGAACAAGGTGCACCGCTACCGGGGAGCAGGGCGGCTCGCGGGAGCGGGCCGGGTGGAAGTCGTCGCGGCCGACGGCAGCACAACCACGCTCGAGACCCAGCGGATCATCCTGGCCGTCGGTAGCCGCAGCATCGTGCTCCCGGGCGTCGACGTCGACGGACGAATCGTCGGCACGAGCACCGAAGCATTGTCGTTCGACTCAGTCCCAGGGCACCTCGTCGTCATCGGTGGCGGCTACATCGGACTCGAACTGGGCACCGTCTGGAGGAGGCTGGGATCGCAGGTTACCGTGCTCGAGTATGCCGATCGGATCCTGACCGGCATCGACTCCGAGATCGCGACCGAAGCGCTCTCGCTCTTCCGCAAGCAGGGACTCGACATCCGGCTCGGAGTCAAAGTGAAGCGGGCCCGTGCGGATGGCAACGCCGCCGTCGTCGAGTGTGAGGGACTGGAGCCCATTCGCTGCGATCGGGTGCTGGCCGCCACGGGTCGCAAGCCGGCGACCGACGGCATCGGCCTAGAGACGGTCGGCATCGGAGTGGATGCACGGGGCTTCATTCCGGTCGACGGCCATTTTCGCACGTCGGCGCCGGGGGTGTGGGCGATCGGCGACTGCATTCCTGGTCCGATGCTCGCCCACAAGGCCGAGGAGGACGGCGTGGCCTGTGCCGACATCATCGGCGGGAAGTGGTCGCACGTTGATTACGATCTCGTGCCCGCCGTCGTGTTCACGCATCCTGAGATTGCCGCCATCGGCAAGACCGAGGAGCAGCTCGTGGCCGCGGGGGTCGCCTTCAAGAAGGGCAGCTTCCCATTCCGTGCCAACGGCCGTGCCCGAACGATCAACGAGACAACCGGCAAGGTCAAGGTGCTGGCCGACGCCGTCACCGATCGGGTGCTGGGCATCCACATCATCGGGCCCGCGGCTGGCGATCTGATCGGCGAAGCCGCCGCCGCGATGAGCTTCGGCGCGACCGCCGAGGACATCGCCCGAGTCTGTCACGCGCACCCGACGCTCCCCGAGGCGCTCAAGGAAGCCGCTCTCGCCGTGAGCGGCCAGGCGATCCACAGCTGAAGGACGGCCGTGGAGGCGGCGTCAGAAGCGGTAGCCGAGGCCGGCGTCGGAGAAGAACGGCGCCGCGTCGGGGGTGAGGCCCCAGCCCACGCGGAGGCCCATCTCGAAGTTCCGCGTGAGCATCACGTGAAACCCCGGGCTGAAGAAGGGCTGGCTCTGGCTGTCTGGGATGCCGGCCGTAAACGATCCGAACCACTCGGCATGCACCTCCAATCGTTCGGTCACCGGGATGCGGAGCACAGCTGACGGGGTCCAGCGGCTGAACCACTCGGTGATCCCTTCGGAGTAGGCGTAGCGGATGGCCGCATCGAGCCGCCAGCCGACAGGCAGTTCCCAGCCGGCGACGGCCGTCGCCACTGGCACCGTTCCAAACACGTCGCCATACGTCGGCGTCGAGGCTTCCATGATGAAGCAACTCTCGGGCATCAGGCCGTCCTGCGCGGAGGTGTTTACCTTGAATCCATAGAGCACGCTCGATTCGTAGAGGGCGGTGCCATCGGGTGTTCCCTCACCCACTTCGACACTCGTCACGACATTGCCCTGCGAGCCAACGCCATAGTTGACGCCGAATCGCCATTCGAGCCACTCGTTGGCCCCGATTCGAAGGAGCCACTCCGGATAGTTGTTGGTGGGCGTGCCGGTGATGTTGTCGATGTAGACCTGCGAGGCCTCGCTCAGCCGGACTCCCGGCGCGACGCAGTGTGTAGAGGGGGTGAAGGCGTCGCGGTCGGTACCAAGATCCCATTCCCCGCCGGTTCCTCCGCGCGCCGCGAGCCCCACGACCATGAGGCAGGCCACCATCTGCCACGGCCGTCTGGCGTCTCTGTCCGATCGGCGGATGCACGTTGACGATCGCCTCACGAAACCCCCCATCGCGGCCAGTCCTTGCCAGTGGCTTCGGCGGCGCGGAGGCGGCAGGCTGGGGTTTTCGGGAACAACCCGCAGGGTTTGCGCCGCTTGCGGCGGCGGCCGGCCCTATGACCCAGCCAGAGCCCGCTTGTGAGCACCAAGAGAGCATGTTGTCATGGTGTCATGAGCGCCCAGTTCGGGCTCATCGAGAGGGGTGAGGCCACGGGCTCAAGTGATTTCTCCTCAGGTCGCTACGGTCCTTTCCCAGCACAGGGCAGGCCTCTCGCTCCGCGGCTTGGTCAAGGAGCGAAATGATCCGCAGGTTTTCGCGGTACTTAGAGAAATCGAGGGCATCGATTTGCCGGACTGATTCGACAAAAAGAGTGCTGGACGGATGTCCCGCCTCAAGACTGCCCCCGTGCGGGCACGGGAGAAGTCGAGCCAGGTATTCGTATCGATGCACTCAAAGGGCGAGGCCGCTGGAGCCGACGGTGAGGTCGTCAGCGGCCGAATGTTTGCGGGCGAGTTGTCCCCGGGGTAGCCTGTCGGGTCGGCCATGCGTCCCGCCACGATGGCGGGACCGTCCCCATCAAGATGTTCTCTGGTTCGTTGATAGCAAACTCATTCCACTCGTGCGCCCGCTCCGAATGCCGTCCACGGC
>JBPCTA010000450.1:0-7833 GCA_051006595.1 Pirellulales bacterium | reverse complement strand
GAACCGCCCGGTCGCCGTCAGGTAGCCGATCTCCACACGGCAGCGGAGCGGTTCACGGATGTCGATGAACCAGTTCTTGACGCCCCCGTGCACGTCGATCTCCCGAACCACCTGCTCAGAGGGCGATCCCTGCAAGCCGCTCTCAATCTTCAAGAGCCGCAGCACCGGCCTCGCGCCATGCCACTCCTGGCCGAGCGCCGACTGGGCTCGT
Organism: Pirellulales bacterium; assembly: GCA_051006595.1. GTDB lineage: Bacteria > Planctomycetota > Planctomycetia > Pirellulales > UBA1268 > QWPN01. The sequence goes on along the minus strand of JBPCTA010000450.1, from coordinate 7,622 downwards.
TCGATGCCCCGGGGCCCGAGTTCCCAGAAGGCATGCAGCCAGTGGGGCCCGCGTACCATCAGCACCATGCGATCGCGCATGGGCCGCTTATTGCGGCCGCCTTCAGGCGGCGTGGCCAGGCTCTTGGCCCGTGCCAGCCGCTCCCGGGCCTCGGCGATGCGACGGGCAACCTCGGCATTATGGGCGATCGCCACCGCTGCGGTGGCATGGGCCGCCGTCACCGCCTTGCCCCGACTGGCGGCCACACCCGTGCTGGGACGCGCCGCCGACCGTCTGGTTTCAGGAGCGAGCGCCTTTTTCGCCTTCAGGACCAGCGCCTTGATCAGCTGATCCTTTCGCATGGCATGCCAGCCGGTCACACCGTGCTGCTTTGCCAGGCGGGCGAGATCGCGGACCGGCTTTTCCTTCAGACTCGCGGACGTCATGCGGCGGGTGCTCCGGCAATGGGACCATCCCGACCGATGACGATCCAACGGATCGCTGCGAGTCGGGAACGACCACTGCGAGGGTACCCAGACACGGTCGCCCAAGCAAATTTTGGGCCAATTGCCGGTTGCCCTAAGTCTTTTTTAATCAAAGACTTAGGAAAATCTTTCCGAGGATTCTCCCCCTGGACGTTCGGACTCAAAACCGGAGACGATCAGTCTCCCCGGAGCTTCAGACCTCGCTCGGTGAGTTTCTCCCGAACCTCGTTGAGGCTCGTGACGCCAAAATTCTTGCATTCCAGCAAGTCTTCGGCGGTTCGGCGGACGAGGTCGCCGATCGAACTGATGCCGAGCTTTGTCGTGCACTTTCGGGCCCGAACCGAGAGGTTGAGATCCGTGATCGGCTGGGCATACACCTGCTGCTCGTCGGCCGACGGCTCGAGTGGCTCGGGTTCGGTCGTCTCCACTGCCGCGGTCGGCTCCGCGATCTGGCCGAGCGTGAGCCCCTTGGAAGCCAGCATGTCCTTGATTTCGACGAGGCTGGTCTCGCCAAAGTTCTTGCTGGCGAGGATCTCCTCTTCGGAGGTCCGAGCGAGATCGCCCAGCGTATGAATGCCCATCTTCTGCAGGCAGTTGCGGCTGCGGACCGAGAGTTCGAAATCGGTGACGGGCAGGCTGAGCACTTGATCAAGACGATCCCGCTGCTTCATCTCTTGCTCGTCGAGCTGGAGATCGCCCGACGCTGAAGAGTCTTTGAGATACAGGCGGGCCCGGGGATGGTCCGGATAGGCTTCGAGCACGCGACGGTAGCACTGCTGTGCCTTCGCGAAATCATCCTTGTCTTCGTAGAGCAGTCCGAGGTTGATCAAGGCACCCACGCTGGCCGGATAACGGCCCAGCGACCGCTCGTAATACTCCCGTGCCTCGTCTTCGTTGCCGACGCGATCGGAGATCACACCCATCAGGAACAAGGCACCTGGATGGCCTGGATCGATGGCCAGGGCCTTCTCCAGAGCGATGGCGATTTCCACCGGGGCAGCCCCGTCGTCGGCGAGCACCCCTGCTCGGGCGGCCCAATAGTCGGCCGATCGATCACCCTCGCTGGCAAGACCCTCGAGCAACTTTCGGGCATCGTCCACCTTGCCGGCCGATCGGAGCGATTCCGCAGCCGCCGCCACGCAAGCGGCGGCGTCGTAGCCAGCCTTGCGAGCCGAGCCGAAGAACTCGGCAGCTTTGTCGTGCATGCCTTCGGCCATATGGGCCAGGCCCTGATGGAACAGCGCCAGCGCCCCGCCATCGGCGGCCTTGAGCGTTTCCATGGCGTCGCGGGCCTTGCCGAGCAAGCGCTGGCAGACGCCGAGTTTGACCGACGCGGCCGGGCTCCGGTCTGAAACGGCCTCAAGGTCGCGGACCGCTGCTCGCAGGTCGCGGTGCGCTGCGGCGTCGGAACCGAGCACTTCGACGACGGCCCGAACTTCGGCGGGTCCAAAAGGACCGCTGCCAGTGATCAGATCGCGGATGTCGAGACGAGCGGTTGCAACCATCGAAAGATCCTCACGAGTGAAGCCGGTGGGACGAGTGAATCCGGTGGCGGATGAAGCCCGTGGGGGTCGCGAGACCCGCCGAGAGCCAGCGGCGGGAGTCGAACCCGCAACCCCCGCATTACGAATGCGGTGCTCTGCCAATTGAAGCTACGCTGGCACGATGCCGAAAAACGCAAGCGAAACCGGCAATCTGCCGTCCGCAGCCCCGCAAAACTAGCGCAGACCAGGGGGGAACGTCAAGAGTCAGCGGTTTTTCGGCTCCCGGAGGCCAGGCCGCTGGCTGAACCGGCGATCCAAGAGAAAAAGTGGGGTCTCCAACCCGGCAGGAGCACCCTGCCATGGGCATGCGGGTCAGGGGCAAGGCGACCGCACGCCCGGAAAAGGTCGGAGACCCCACCTTGGATTTCCAAGCGGAGGGGACTGGACGAAGGCCGAAGCCACCGCCACGACAACTCCTTATGCACGAAGCGTGCCAAAGTGCCGGCTGGTTTTTCTTCGGGTTTCCGCGATTTCCGGGCCGACGTGGGTGTTCGATTTCGCAACGAGCGCCGCATTTCGCATCGGTTCGATACGATTCAGCGGTCCACGTCCTGCCGACCGCCAGCCCGGCGCTTTTCGAGGAGCCGTCCCCGTGAATCCCAGACTTCCTGCCACGATCGGTCGCCACACGTGTGGGCCCGGCCAGCCGCTCACCGTGATCGCCGGTCCCTGCGTGATCGAGTCGGCGGAGGCCTGCCTGCGGATCGCCGAGGCGCTCGTCGAGCTGGCGTCACGATTACCGCTGCAGATCGTCTTCAAGGCCTCCTATGACAAGGCCAACCGCACGAGCGCCGGCGCCTTTCGTGGCCCCGGGATCGACGAGGGGCTCGCGGTGCTTGAACGGGTGCGGCGCGAGACGGGCCTGCCGATCACGACCGACGTGCACCTTCCCGAGCAGGCCGCCGCCGCCGGTGAGGTCTGCGACATGCTGCAGATCCCCGCCTTTCTCTGCCGGCAGACCGACATCCTCCTCGCCGCGGCGGCGACGGGCCGGGCCGTCAACGTCAAGAAAGGGCAGTTCGTGGCACCCGCCGACATGCGGCATGCGGTCGCCAAACTGCTTGCCGGCGGCTGCCACGACCTCCTGCTGTGTGAACGAGGCACGTTCTTCGGCTACGGGCGGCTGGTCAACGACTTCGCAGGCCTGCCCACGATGCGCTCCTTCGGCGTGCCGGTGATCTTCGATGCCACGCACTCCGTGCAGCAGCCCGCGAGCCTCGGGGGAGCGACGGGGGGCGATCGCACGCTCGTCGAACCGCTGGCACGCGCCGCGGCGGCCGTGGGGATCGACGGCATCTTTTTCGAGACGCACCCGGACCCCGACACGAGCCCCAGCGACGGTCCCAACATGGTGCCGCTCGACCAGCTGGGCGGGGTGCTGGAGCGGGTGCTGCGGATTCACGAGGCAAGGCTCGCGGGAGAACGAGCATGACTGCTGTCACGCGAGCTCGTTTCGTGCGGTTTCTGATGGTGACGGGGCTGACAGTCGGGCTGGCGATGGGCGGCGGAGGCTGCAGTCGTCCACCAACGGCCACGCCTGCGGTGTCGAGCAGCCCGGTCGCCGTTGCGAGGTCGCCCGCGAATCGTGTGGCCGGCGACAAGCTGATCGCCGGGGCCGTCTCGGCTGTTTCCCGGCTCGACGACTTTGACGAGCAACGGGCCTATGAACAGGCCTTCGACCGGCTCACCCAGTGGAGCCATCTCACTTCGTCCGAGGCGGTCGCGTGGCAGATCGATCCACTGGTGGCCACGCTGCGGGACGACCTTCGTGAGAGAGCCCGGGCAACGCTCGATCAGCGATCGTTCGACGCGGCCGGCGACGTGGCCGCCCTTCGCGACACCCGCTGGCTGGCCGATATTGCGGATGCGGTGCGGGGCGAGGCCGTCGACGATCTCGACGTGGCCACCAGGCTCTTCGCATGGACCGTGCGATCGCTGGCGATCGTCGGCGATCCGCCGATGGTTCCCACGAAGGAAACGCCCGGCACCCGCTGGTTTCTTCCGGGGGAGATTCTGCTGTCGGGTCGGGCCAGCGCCGCGCAGCGGTCGTGGATCTTCATCGAGTTGCTCAGGCAGGCGGGCATCGATTCGGTCATGCTGGCGACCGGCAACACCGGCAGCGGCACGCTTCGGCCGTGGGTGCCGGCCGTGATCTCGGACGGTGAGGCGCATCTCTTTGAGCCGACCTATGGCATGCCGATACCCGGCCCCGGCGGCCGCGGCGTGGCGACCGTTCGTCAGGCAGCGGCAGACGTCTCCATTCTCGAGGGGCTCTCGCTGCCCGATCGGCCGTATCCGGTGAAGGCCACCGATGCGGCCACGCTCTCCATTCTCGTGGCCGCCGACCCCCGAAGCCTCTCCCAGCGAATGGCCGCTCTCGACAAGGACTGCCGCACGCGGCACGGCATGCGGCTCGCCATCGATGCCGATGCCGTAGGGCGCCGCGCTTCTGCCGCGCTGCCCAATGCCGACGCCCACGTGGCGCTCTGGGAGTTTCCGTGGGAGGCGGCGATCCGGCGACGGAGCGATGCGGCTGTCGAGGCCACCGTGCGCCGCGAACTCGCGCCCCTGGCGGTGACCTTCGCGGAGCCGGGGCGGGGAGACCGCTCGGCTGCGCGTCTGGTCCGGCCGCTGTTCCGGGCGCGGGTTCGCGAGTTTCGGGGTGAACTCGACGGTCCCGACGGGGCAAAGGCCGCCTACCTCGCGGCGCGGCCGTCGAAGGGGGTGATCCAGGAGGCCATCCAGGCCGTGCCGCCGGAGCAATCGGCCCTGATGGAGCGGCTGTACCGGCAGATGAAGGAAGACGCCACCTACTGGCTCGGCGTCGTCACGCTCGGCGAGGGCGAGAACGAGGCCGCGGTCGATTACCTGCAGCGAATGACGCTCGAGGCGGCGCCCGACAGTCTGTGGACCGACGCGGCCCGGGCCAACCTCGGCCGGGCCTTCGCAGCCCTCGGAAGGATCGACGAGGCCGTGAAGGTGCTCCGCGAAGATGGCTCTCCGCAGCGGTTCGGCAGCCGGATTCTGGCCGAGAACCTCGAGAAAACGGCGGCCCAAAAATGAGTCGGATTGCCGTGCCGGGGCGGCCCCGGTATCGTAAGGGGCTCGAATCCTTCCTCTGAAAGCCCCGATCTGCCCCGGATTTACGACCATGAAAGACGGCATCCACCCCAACTACATCTCGACCGTCGTTCGCTGCGGCTGCGGCAACACGTTCAACACCCGCAGCACGGTGCCCGAGATCAAGGTCGACATCTGCAACGTCTGCCACCCGTTTTTCACGGGCAAGCTGAAGTTCGTCGACACAGCCGGCCGGATCGAGAAGTTCAAGTCGAAGTTTGCCGGTGCCGGCTACGCCAGTCTCAAGAAGAAGAAGGCCGTCGAAGCCCCCGCTTCGTAATCGGCCCCCACGCGCTGAGCCGCGGCCACGCGGCCCGGGCGGTCCCGATCCATGGCAGATTCCACTCCCGGCGGACTTCGCGGCGAACTCGCCCATAAACTCGCCCGGTTCGAGGAGCTCGAACGGTCGCTCGTGGATCCGGCGGTGCTGGCCAATCAGTCCAAACTCTCGGCCGCGGCTCGGGAGCATGGCACGCTGGCCCGGCTGGCCCTCCGCTACCGGCAGTTCGTCGCCCTCGAACGGCAGATCCGCGACCTCCGCGAGATGATCGCCGGCGATGATGCCGATGTCCGCGCACTCGCTGAGGCCGAGTTGCCCGACCTCGAGAAGCGTCGGGAGCAGGAGTGGGAAGACCTGCTCGAAGTCTGTTCCGGTGACGAGGACACGGATCGCACCCGCTGCATCGTCGAACTGCGGGCAGGCACCGGTGGAGACGAGGCGGCGCTGTTCGTGCGGGATCTGTACGAGATGTATCACCGCTGGGGCACGGAGTTGGGCTGGCAGTTCGAGGTGCTCGACGCCAGTCCGACGGAACTCGGCGGTTTCAAGGAACTGGTGCTCGGTGTGTCGGGGGACGGAGTCTTCCGGAAACTCCAGCACGAGAGCGGCGGCCATCGCGTGCAGCGGGTGCCCGATACCGAGACGAAGGGCCGGATCCACACCTCCGCCGCCACGGTCGCGGTGCTCCCGGAGCCGGAAGACGTCGAGGTGTCGCTCTCGCCCGACGAATACCGCAAAGACCTGTTTTGCGCCAGCGGTCCCGGCGGCCAGCATGTCAACAAGACCGCCTCGGCCGTCCGCCTCACCCACCTCGAGACGGGGATCGTCGTGCAGTGCCAGGATGAGAAGAGCCAGCACAAGAACCTCGCCAAGGCCCTGCGGGTGCTGAAGACCCGCATCTACGAGCAGCGGCGACGGATCGAACATGAGAAGCGGGCTACCGAACGCCGGGAGCAGGTCGGCTCGGGTGATCGCAGCCAGCGGATTCGCACCTACAACTTTCCGCAGAACAGGGTCACGGACCATCGCATCAACGAGAGCTTCACGCTCGATCAGGTGATGGCCGGACGGCTCGGCCTGGTGGTCGATGCGTTCGAGCAGCAGGCCCGTGAGCGGCGGAAGAGCGAGATGGAGAAGTCCTCCGCCGCCGGGGCGGCGGGCTGACGCGGGGCCGGCACCGGAAGCCGGTTGAGGAGGCGACGCTGATGGCCGAGGCAAGGAATGACGGGCAGTCGGATGGCGGCTCGACGTCGGGCGACGACACGTGGACGGTCGGACGGCTGCTGAACTGGACCAGCGAGTGGCTCGGCACCCGTGGCAGCGACTCCCCCCGGCTCGATGCCGAGGTGCTCCTCGCGCACGTGCGGGGCTGTCCGAGGATCGCGCTCTACACCACGTTCGACACGCCGGTGGCCGATGCCGAGCGGGCACGCTTCCGCGAACTCGTGAAGCGGCGGGGCGGGGGCGAGCCCGTCGCCTACCTCGTGGGCAGCCGTGAGTTCTTCTCGCTCCCTTTCACCGTGACGAAAGACACGCTCGTGCCGCGGCCCGAGACCGAGGGGCTCGTTGTTCGTGCGATCGACCTGGGCAAGCCGCTTGCCGCCCCGCGGATCATCGATGTCGGCACCGGCAGCGGCGCGATCGCGGTCGCGATCGCGAAGCAGCTCCCGAAGGCGTCAGTCGTCGCGACCGATCTCTCGGCCGCGGCGGTCGCCGTGGCCCGGAGCAACGCCGAGCGGCACGGCGTGACCGAGCGGCTCGAATGCCTGGAATGCGACCTGCTCTCCGATCCGCGGGCCGCCGGGCCTTGGGACGTGATCGTGAGCAACCCGCCCTACGTCCGCGACGACGAGTTTGACTCCCTACCACGCGACGTCCGGCTTCACGAGCCGAAGTCGGCGCTGGTGTCGGGGCCGACGGGTGTGGAGATCGTGGCGAGGCTCGTCGCCGAGGCGGCAACTCGGCTCGCTCCGGGCGGCTGGCTGCTCATCGAGATCGGGCCGACGGTGGCGGCGGCCGCAGAGGCCGTGATCGCCGCCCAGCCGGGTCTCGTGCCCGAGCCCACGCTCAAGGATCTCGCCGGCCTCCCCCGCATCGTCCAGGCCCGGTGCGACCGTCGGTAGCATCTGCACGCGGTCAGGCAGACGGCATCTCGTAGCCCTTGCGATACTCGCGGGTGAAGAGACGGTTGGCGGCCTCGTCGGTCGCCTGCTC
>JBPCTA010000449.1:0-3076 GCA_051006595.1 Pirellulales bacterium | reverse complement strand
CCCGACGGCATGGTGCACTATTTCGCGAGCCCCGGCGTGGACGAACTCACCATGGACGACCACATCACCTCGCAGTTTCCCTACGGCTACCGGACGGAGTTGCTGAAGACCTTCTTCTTCAACGTCTGCACGAACGACGACGGCCGCACCTGGAGCACGCCCTGGGTGATCGACGACCCGAAGGTCTACTTCGTGAAGCGGCCGCAGATGGCCACCACGAAGGCAACGAAGCGGTGACACAGGCATCGCGGCCGACGGCACTCGGGCCAGCTACTGACGTGCGCCGCTACCGAGCGATGCGGACGAAGTCGCAGACGGGAGCCAGCACTTCCGCGAGCCCCGTCGGGTCGCCGCGGACCGATACCTCGTCGGCCCCGGCCCGCACGAACGTGCATCCGCAAGCCCTGCCCGTGTCGGCGCCGCGACCATCCATGCGAACCGTCCAGGCATCACCGTCCTGCTCCCAGACGCCCTCCGCGAATCGCCCGCCGGACGTGAACACCCACGACCGGATCGATTGGGTCTCGGGATCCCAGCCGATGATCTCCGTCACCTCACGGTCGGCAACGTCCGCAGCGGGGAGAAGCCCTGGAATCTGCTCGTCACCCGCCGTCGGGCGGGGCTCGTTCGCGGTGTCTGCCGTCACCGCATGCGTGCGGATCAGAAAGGCCTGCCCCGCGCTCCAGAAGCATCGCGTCGTCGCCGTCACCCCCGGGCCGACATCTTCCCACGTGCCAATGAGCCAGGCCAGTTGATCGAGTGGCCGCGCCGGGCTGGCTGTCTCATCCAGGGCCGACTCGCGAACGCTCTCCAGCAGCCAGCGGTCATCCTGCTTGATGATCACGGCGGAAAACCGGCTGCCGGCTTTGTCGCCGCCACCAAAGGTGATCCGAGACGTGCCGTCGACAACGGCCACATCGGCTCGTACCGGCCGAATCGAAGTCACGTCGATGTCGATCGTCGCCTCGTGATCCTCGGCGAATAGCGTGGCAAACACGTCCTGCACGGCCTCGCGGCCGGCGGTCACGTCGCCCGAGTCGAGATCGACGCTCTCGCCGCTCTCGCTCCAGTGGGCGACGAGTGCCGCTGAGTCGTGTCGGTTGAAACTCCGCAGATACGAGGCGAGCATCTCGCGAATGGCGGTGCTGTCCGCGGCGGACGGCCGCGAGTTGGAATGAGCCGCGGCGGACGGCCGCGGCGCGGAACCAGCAGGCGACAGGCGTCGCGGTTCATTCCGACCGCCGGCGAAGGGCCGGGCCGTCGTGTGGTAGGGACGCGAATCGGCGATCACCACGGGCACGCTGCCCGGCGTGTGCACACGCTTCGACGGAGGCCGAGGGCTTGCTGCCGATGGCGGAGAGAGTTCGGGCTCTACCCGAGCCCTGCCCAACTCCCGTTCCGTGGACGAGCATCCCACCATCGAACTCAGCAGCATTCCACAGGCCGTGGCTGCGGCAAACGTCCACGAACGATCGATCACGGGTCACCCTCCCTAGGCGTCACGATGTGTGGGCGGAACGGTTCGTGCCGAAACGAGCGAACCAGACCTGACGGCCTGATCCGCGTGACGTCGACAGACACGCGGCCTCAGCTCAGAGGCTACCCGTTTTCAGTCGAACCGCACAGTCACTTCGCGGCCGCCGTGACCCCTGGAAAGTCATCGGTGCGAAAGGGCGTGAGCGGGAGGCCGGCCGTCGAATACATGTTGCACACCGGGTTGTCAGCCCAGGCGTAGCGAACCGCCACCGGATCCGAGACCGAGTCGCTCCACACCTCGATCCGCCCGTCGCCACGAATCGCGGCTTTGGCGGCGACGAACGTGCGGTCGGCTCCGGCGATCGTGAAGCCGATCGGCTCATTCACGTCGAACGGTCGCCAGCCCTTGTCGCCATCGGCCACATGGTCGAAGGAGAGCACGATCTTGCCGCCGTCCTTCTCCATGCCTTTGTAGAGCGGGCTCCGGCAGGTGATTGCGGGCACCTTGTAGGTCTCCGCCAGGGCCCAGCGGGCCAGCCGCTTGGCCACGTCCTGCTTGTTCTTGGGGTGGATGTCCTTGCCCTCGCCGAGATCGATGATCACGGCCTCGCCGGTGTTGGGCAGGGCCTTCATCGTCATCGTCTGGGCCTCGCGGAGCTCCGCCCAGTCGCTCTCGGCGGGCTCGCCCATTTCCGGCTTGTAGTCGGCCAACTGCACCCAATAGAAGGGGAAGTCACCGACTCCCCACTCCTCCCGCCACGACCTGATCATGTGCGGAAAAAGCTCGCGATACTGGTAGGCGCGACCGGCATTCGACTCCCCCTGATACCAGATCGCGCCGCGAATGCCGTAGCCGATCGACGGCGCGAGCACTCCCGAATGGATATTGCCGGGGCGGGCATTGCCCTTCATGCGCTGCTCGGGCCCCTGCGGCTTGCCGCCCGGCTCCTTGTTGCCCTCGGCCTTCGCTCGAGCGGCGGCGGCCTTCCAGTCGTGCAGTTTCTTCTCGAACTCCGCCGTCGCATTGGCCAGGTTGGCCTCCTCAGCGAGCCATTTTTCGTGGATCGCCTTGAGCGTGGGATGCGAGGCGAGTTTGTCTCGCTTCACCCAGGCTTCGGCGGCGCTGCCGCCCCATGCATTGTCGATGAGCCCAACGGGCACGCCGAGGGTCTGATGGAGTTGGCGGCCGAACAAATAGCCCACGGCGGAAAACTCTCCAACGGTTTCCGGCGAGCACACGCTCCATCGACCCTCGAAGTTCCACGCGGGCTCCTGCCTGCCCACCTGCGGCACGGACAGCAGCCGGATGTTCGGATACGTCGCGGCCGCCTTCTCGAGGTCGGCGTCGTTCGACTGATTCACCGCCCACTGCATGTTCGATTGGCCAGAACAGACCCAGACCTCACCGATGAGCACGTCCTGGAAACTGATCTCGTTCCGACCTTTCACCGTGAGCGTGTGCGGGCCGCCGTAGTCCTGCACCGGTTCGAGAAACACCTCCCATGCTCCGTCGGCAGCGGTGACGGCCGACTGAGGCTTCCGACCGGCGAGTGTTACCGTCACGGCCTCCCCAGGTTCGGCCTTGCCCCAGACCCGATTC
>JBPCTA010000448.1:0-3383 GCA_051006595.1 Pirellulales bacterium | reverse complement strand
CAGGAGCCGCTCAGCATGGCGATGATGTTCAACGAGCACTTTCGCGACCTCCTGCCCACGTGGCGGATCAGGATCATCGCGACTGACTTTTCGGAGCCGGTGCTCGCCCGGGCTCGGGAGGGCGTCTACAGCGAACTCGAGACCAATCGCGGCCTGGCCGGCCCGCTCCTCAAGAAGTACTTCCGACCGCTCCAGGGAAAGTGGAGCGTCGTGCAGGAGTGTCGCCAGCTCATCGAGTTTCGGAACATGAATCTCAACGGCACCTGGCCGATGATGCCCCTCTGCGACGTCGTGTTCCTGCGAAATGTGATGCTTTATTTCGACGTCCCGACCCGCGCCGCCCTGGTGAAACGCGTCCGCCGCACGCTCCGCCACGACGGTGCGCTCTTCCTGGGCGGCGCCGAGACGATGATCGGTATCGATGACGGCTGGAACCGCGTGGTTCACGGCGGCTGCAGCCACTACATGCCGAAGCCGCAGCGCTGACCTACGGCCGCCACTCGACGCCGAGGATCGAGACGTCGTCGAGCGGGCCGTTCGGCACGCACCAGTTCTCGACGGCTTCGAGCAGGGTCGATACGCCCACGTCGATCGGGGCGGCACGCGAGGCCGCGATGCACGCGGCCATGGCGTCGTCACCGTAGGGGTTGCGGTCCTTGTCCATCGCCTCCGGCACGCCGTCGGAATAGAGGAAGAGCCGGTCGCCTGGGGCCAGTTGGAGCGAACTCTGCGAATACTCGACGTCGGGCACGAAGGCGATCGGAAAACTCTCCGTGGTATGAAACTCGACGTCGCCGCCGGAGGCAGGCACCCGCACGAGGGCCGGATGGCCGCCGGAGCAGTAGTCGAATCGGCCGGTGGGAAGGTGGAGCACGCCGTAGAGAAGCGTGAAGTAGAGGCCGGAAAACTCATCCGCCTGGAAGATCTTGTTGAGTTGCGTGGCCACCTCGGCGGGCGTCGCGACGGCCACGCGGCCGTCCGCCCCCTGCCGCACGAGCAGGGATGAGTCGGAAACCTTGGGCGTGAGGAACCGGCCGACGGTGACCGCCATCAGCGACGAGGGCACACCGTGGCCGCTGACGTCGACCACGAACAGCCCTACATGCTCGTCGTCGAGCGGGAAGAGGTTGAGGAAGTCGCCGGCGAGACTCTGGCAGGGGACGTATTTCCAGGCGATGCTCGTGCCTGGAATCTCGACGTCATCGGCCGGGAGGAGCGACCGCTGCACCTTGGCGGCTGCCTGAAGGTCGCGAACCATGTGGGCGTTGATTCGCGAGATCTCGGCATTGAGCGACGTCAGTTCCTCGTTCGACTTCTGGAGGCCGTCACGGGCCACCGAGAGATCCTGATTGGCAACCACGAGTTCCTGGTTCTTCGAGACGGCGTTCTCGAACGTCGAGACGAGCAGATTGAGCACCTGCTGCCGGCCGGCCCGCACCCGGAACTTCTGGCCCGCGAGCGTGACTTCGAGCATCTCGTCGCCCGTGTCGTCGGCCGCCGCGATGGGCGTGGCGAGCAGCGACTGCATACGGGCCAGAAGATAGTCGGGCTCGTAGGGCTTGGTGACGTAGTTGTCGGCCCCGGAATCCAGGCCGCGGATGATGTCGATCGGATCAGCGAGCGTCGACAGGAGGATGAAGGGCACCGTCCGGAGTTCCGGGTCAGTCTTCACCGCCTTGCAGAACTCGTAGCCCGTCATCTCCGGCATCTCGATGTCGGAGACGATGATGTCGGGCCGCCGCTCGCGGGCCAGTGCCAGCGCGAGCGCTCCATTTTCCCCCCAACGGACCGTGTGGCCGGCGTCGAGCAGCCGCTTCTGCAGCATCTTCGCCTGGATGCGGCTGTCCTCGGCGATCAGCACGTCGACACCGGTGGGATTCACAGCCGCGCCGCCGTCTGGTTCGTGTGCCACGTGCCGCGCCTGCGTCAGGTGAACGTGGCGAGGGCGGTCGGGGCATCCTTGTGGATGCTGAACAGCTTGTCGAGATTCGTGATCTTGAAGACCGTGAGAATCTCGGGACGGATACCGCACATTTTCAGCCGGCCGTGCCCGGCCGAGATCTTGCGGGGAAGCTGCCCGAGCAGGCCCAGCATGGCGCTTGACATGAACTCCACGTTGGCGAAATCGAGCAGCACGTCGGGGCCAGAAGCCTTGCCAATGAGCTGATTCATCTCGGTCCGAATTTCATCGAGGACCGTGTCGTCGAGGATCTTTTTGTCCTTGAAGACGACGAGGTTGATGTCCCCTGTTTTTCCGGTCTGGATGCGGCGGAACTGGTCCATGGATGCTCGCTCTGGCGGGGGTGTGAAGCGGGGCAAGGTGGGCCCCTCGCGAAGAGCCTAACGTTTCCGCTGCGGCCCCGCCAGCAGCCGCCTGGGACGCGGCCAGCACGCCGAGAATCCGCTGCTGGAGCCCGCACTGGCACCGCAGCCTGCCTCGTCGAGGGTCGCCATCGTCGCGATCTCAACGATTCTCATGAATGTGGCCGAAAAATCCGATCGCTCCACGGGAAGGGGTCGTGCCGGTCGCAGGACCATTCGGCGGGCGACGGTGCGATCCGGGAGTGTGGGGGGAGTGCCCGGGGAGGAACGATGGCCGCTCGACTGTTGGTGGTGTTTCTCGTGTGGTGGTCCGTCGCGACGGTGATGGCCCAGGAGGCCGTCGACGAGTCACTGCCGGGCGATGCCGTTCGGACCCACGGCGATGGGGTCGTTTCCGATGCGATGCCACTCGTAGTCGAAGAGGTGCTCGACCAGGTGGTCGACGCCATGCCCGACGATGATTCGGCGTTTGACGGTGGCCCCTGTCCGCACGAGGCGGGGTCGTGCCCGGACTGTGCCCGAGGAGTCCGTGAATATGTCGTCTTCGATGCCCTGTTCCTCGACCGTGACAATGCGACGAACAATCAGCCGATTCTCGTCGACAGCCAGAACGGTCTGAACCCTGGCGGCACGATTTTCACCACGCGAAGCATGACGCCGACAACGGCTACCGGCGTGCGACTGTTCGTCGGCCAGCACAGCGATGATGCAACGGGCTGGGAGATGGGCTACTGGAGCGCCTACGGCTGGTATGGCGATGCGCGGGCTGATCTCGCCGGCGGACTTGCGATCCCTGGGAATCTTGGTGCCGCGGTGGATGGCTGGAACACCGCCAGCACCGTTCGCGCGGGCTGGTCGTCGTCGCTCAACGTCGTTGAGCTGAATCTGCTCCGTAGCACCTTCTCGGAAGGCTGCGAGCCGTGCTCCCGCTGGCCGTCGCGACGCTGCCGTCAGGAGACCGAGTTCGACTGGATCGGCGGGCTCTTCTGGGCGGGCCTCGACTATCAGGCGGCGCTACGCGTGAACACTTAGCCAGGCGAGCACGCCACGCCCTACAGGGT
>JBPCTA010000447.1:0-2630 GCA_051006595.1 Pirellulales bacterium | reverse complement strand
AAAAAACCGGGCGGGGGGGGGGGCGCGTCAGACGCCACAGGCACATCTAAATCTGAACATCCCGCAGACGCAACGCAACGGATTCCCGCTACTCCCGATCCTTCATTTCAGGCCATGTTCCGCGAAAACGTCGATGAAAAGTGCCTGAAATCTCATCCAAAAACACCGTCCCTCGAAGCTTGGGGACCTCCACCGCGGGACCCTTGCATGCGCAGCCCGGCCAACCGGCCTCGCGGCGCGGCGCAACGCCGCGGACGAGGAGGTCGCCCACCATCAACCGAGAGAATCGCCCATGAACACCTTCCCACCATGCAGGAGGCTGCCAAGATGATCCGCCGCAGCGCCCTGCCCGATGACGACGACAACGGCGGCGACCGAGAGCCGCCAGAGTCTGCCGCAGCGCAGCAGCCAGACGCTCTACCAACTGGTGCGCACCGAAAGCCACGCGGCGTGCCGGTTCCGCCCGGGCCTGCCGCCGACATGACCGTCTACAACCCAGCCCAGGTCGCGCAGTTGTGGGGCATCAGCCACGACAAGGTGCTTGAGTTCATCAAGACTGGCGAACTGAGGGCCTTCGACGTGGCGTCCAAGAACTCGCGACGACCCCAGTTCAAGATCCCGTCCGCCGCCCTGCGGGAGTTCGAGGAGCAGCGTTCCGGCCGCGAGCCCGCCCGCTCGGTGTCCCGCCCTTCCGGTCGCCGGCCTGCACGGAAGTCCTCGGCTTCGTCGCCCCGCGAGTATTTCTGACCGCGGTCGCGACGGGCTCACCGTCGCTGGCCGCGCCAAAGAGCCACGTGTGTACGTGGCTGGTCACCTGCCGCAGGGCGCTCTCGGCGACGTGCTGACGGTACACCGCCCCCATGTCCGAGGTGGCGGGGACATGCCCCATGATGTGGTCGACCGCCACTTGGTTGCCGGTCTCCGCGCCGATGGTCTCGAACGATCGCCGCAATCCGTAGAAGCCAAGGCCCTTCAGGCACACGCCGGCCTTCTTCATAGCCTTCTGCATCGCGTCGGCAACCGCGTCGTGCAGCACGACGTGCGGCTTCCCGTTACGAGAAGCGTGGTACTCCTCTCTTGTGAACGGGAGCCCCATCCGCGTCGCGAAGAGCAGCGCCTCCGCCGAAGCCGTCCGCTGCCGGCGGTGCCTTGCCATGTCGACTATAGCGGCTCGTATGGCTTCCACAGTCTCCGGCCACAACGGACACCGCCGCTGTACGCCAGTCTTGACACGTGCGTAGTCGAGCCAGCCCCTCTCCAAGTCGATGCAGTTGGCTGGAAGGTTTCCGATGTCCGTGTTGCCCAATCCGCTGTTGATCCCGAGCAACACCATGGCACGGAGTACCGGCGGAGCCACTTCGATCAAGCTACGAATCTCGTTCGCATGGAAGTATGTTCTACCCGCTTCGGCCTTCGCTCGCCGCAGCAACCGTTTCTCTGGACGCTTGAACTCCTCACCAAATCGCACTGGCCGCTCGATTAACTCCTGGTCGTAGGCGAACTTCAGGATGCTGCGGGCACTGCCAATGCGGTTGTTGAGTGTCGTCGCGTTGACGCCCTTTCCCAAGAAGTCCCGAAACTCGGCCAAGTCACGTCGAGTGATCGAGCTCACCTCCCGGTCACGACCGAAATGCTGCACCATCAGTTCGCAGTCACGGTGGTATTCGACGAAGGTGGCGGCTTCGATGTCGCCGCTGGCCCTCTTGCGATCCTTTGCCGCAAGAAACTGATTGGCCAGTTCTGCCACCGTCACCTCACCCGTCCGGTCCACCTGGCTGACCGCGCCCGAGTGGAGACCGTTGGCGTGCTCGTAATACCGCCGGAGCGCCGCGTCGGGATCGTCGATCTTCCCGAAGTAGTGAATCTTGCCGCGGATTTTCTTGCAAAACTGACCAGACTTGTGGGGCGTCAATGGAAACGACTTGTACGGTTTCCCGTCGGACTTGCGGCCCTGCCCTTTCCCGGGAGCCGCGCTTCCCCGCCGCTCCAACCGAGGTGATACTGCGGATGGGTCAGCCGCCGGGGCATGACCACCCGCGGGCAAAAAAAACTGCGTCGTTGCTCCCGGTTCATGCCCGTGTCTGGCGATCATCGAAAACCTCCTAAGGGCGGTACGGAACGCGTAGCGGTTGTAGTTTCGGTTGTAGTCGAGAAATCGCCCCTAGGCAACACAGCCACAAAACCCTATAAATAAAGCATTCGCGCCCGTAGCTCAGGTGGATAGAGCATGGGATTTCTAAAGTCGGGGTGAAATCACCGTTTTTTGTGGTTTTTCTCGCTGGTTTTAGCGTTTTTGCAGTCCCCCGACCACGACCGCAAAATCGTCGTAAGTCCTTATTTGACGGCACCAATTTCTGCTTGCGGTTGTAGTACAACCGCCACCACGGCGCCACAGTGGATGGTCGTGTCAGTCGCCTCCACAAGGGCGCCGTGGGAGTATTCCAACACGCCTTCAGAGCGGCCGTACGTGTGATACCACAACGCCACGGGAGACCAGTCCCCCGCGGGCACCTGTGCGGCTACCTATCCACCCCAAGGCTGCCTCCCTACGGCCATTGAGGCCGCCCGTGGCCTGCTGGTAGCCGGAACCCGACACACCGGGGATATTTGCCGTTCTTATCCCCCACCAC
>JBPCTA010000446.1:0-3884 GCA_051006595.1 Pirellulales bacterium | reverse complement strand
GCCTTGAAGACCGCGGCCATGAGCCTCCACGGCCGGAAGGCCTGGTGGTCATAGGCGGCATCGTCAACGTGAATCTGAAGCCCGCCACACCGGCGGCCCGCGTGCTTGTGGAACACGGGCTCAAACCAGCAGGGCCGCAGCCGGCAGCCGCTCATCCACGCGGGGGCAAGCCTCTCGACCTCGCGAATGAGAGCCGCGCCGTCGAGATCGGGACTGCCGAGCAGCTCGAGCGGCCTGGTCGTGCCGCGGCCCTCCGAGAGGGTCGTGCCCTCCAGCATGACCGTGCCGGGATAACAGCGAGCCATCCACGGCGTGGCAGCATTGGGGCTGGGATTCACCCAGCTCCGCTCGGCGAGCGGCCATCCCCAGCCGGGGGCCGAATCCGGACGCCAGCCCTCCATCGGGATCACGCGGTAGTCGATGTCGAGCCCGAGCATTTGAACGAACCAGCCGCCGAGCTCTCCCAACGTCATGCCATGCCGCATCGGCAGCGGGCCCGCGCCCACGAAACTCTCCTGCCCGGGCTCCAGCCGCAGTCCCTCCACGGGACGACCCGCCGGGTTGGGGCGATCGAGCACCACCACTCCCCTGCCCTGCTCCGCAGCCGCCTCCAGCACATACCGCAGCGTGGTGAGGAAGGTGTAGACGCGGCAGCCCACATCCTGCAGGTCGATGAGCAGCACGTCGCAGTCGGCGATCGCGGCGGGTGTCGGCCGCCGGAACGCGCCATAGAGACTGTGCATAGGGATGCCGAGGACGGGGTCGATTTCGTCCGCCGACTCCTGCATGTTGTCCTGCTTCTCGCCCCGGATGCCGTGCTGCGGCCCGAACGCCGCCACGGGGCGGATTCCCGCTTCGACCAGCGCATCAAGCGCATGCCGGCAGTTGGCCGTGGTTGACGCCGGATGGGCGACGATGCCCACGCGGCGGCTGCCAAACTCCCTGCGGAGCGCGGGGTCGGCCAGCAGTCGGTCGAGTCCGGTCAGCATGGGTCGCCTCGTTTCGGGTTCACGGTCATCAGGACATCACCCAGCCGCCGATCGCGTAGGCCACCGTGCTCAGCGCCGCTGCGAGCAGCACATAGGGCAGTTGGCTCATCGCATGAGCGCGGTTGTCGCATCCGGAGGCCTGCGAGGAGAGCACGGTGGTGTCGCCAAAGAAGCAGGCGTGCGACCCAAAGCCGCCGGCCGAGACAACGGCGCCGAGGGTCAAGGAACGATCGGCGCCGAGTTGCTCGGCGAGCGGCACGATGATCGGCAGCGCCACGGCATAGGTGCCCCAGAAGGAGCCTGGGGCAAACGTGACCAGCGCCAGGGCGATGAAGGCGACTGCCGGCAGCGCTGCCGGCGAGACCCGCGGTGCGAGGCCATCGACCACCAGTCGCGTGAGACCGAGCCGGTCGTTGACATCCTGGAGTACGAACGCCAGCAGGATCGTCGCCAACGCCGGCACCATCGCGCCGATCCCCCTGCAGGCCCCATCGGCAAGGTCGTTGGCGGTCATCCGCCGCCGGACGATGCCCTGCTGAACGCCTACGGCCACGAGCGCCCAGACCACGCCAGAGAGCGCGTTGCCGCCGGTCGCCACCGTGGCAGCGACGAGCGCGACCACGGGCACGAGAAAGTCGGCCACGGTTCCACCGCCGATGGCGGGCTCGTCGTTGCCGGACTGCACGCACGACCATCCCGGAGCCGCAACCGGACCGCCTCCGGCCACCCGCCGGTCCGCTGCCGCCATCGCTCCCCACGCGGGAATCCAGCCCAGGATCACGGCTGGGACGATCGCCACGGCAAACCAACCGTAGAACATAAAGGGGATGAGGCCGATATAGGCCTCCAGCCCCCGGCCGGGTGTCGCGACGTGTGCCGATTCGAGGAGTCCGGCCACGTAGATCGCCCACGTTGAGAGCGGCACGAGCAGGCAGACCGGCGCCGCGGTCGCGTCGATCACGTAGGCCAGCCGTTCCCGCGGCGCTCCACGCTTGTCGGTCACCGGCCGCAGCGAGTGGCCGATCAGAAGGGCATTGAGATAGTCGTCGATGAAGATGACGAGCCCCATCGCCCAGGCCACCATCAGCGCGCCGCGGGCCGTGCGCACCCGCGAGGTCAGCAGCGAAGACAGCGCCGCAGCGCCGCCGGCCCGCACCACGAGCTGGATCATGCCGCCAAACAGCCCGCACACGAGCATCACCGAGGCAACAGCCGGAGTGGCGAGCTGGCGGAGGAGCGCGGTGGCGGCACCGTCGATGAAGCCTGGGCCGTCAAGCAGCGCGTGGCCGGCGAGCACGCCAAGCACGAGCGCGGGGATCGTGGTGCGGAGCATGATCGCCGCCGCGACGACGACGACGGTGGGCACAACCGCCAGCCAGCCGGCGTCGGGCATCGCTTGCAAGCCTCTGAGAAGATGGGCCGCCGATCGATCGGCCGGGCCACAGACTACCGCGACGGGCGGCGGCGTGCCGAACCGACGCGGATCAACGCTTCGTTGAGCCGCGCTCCGCGGCCGCCACGCGGTTGACAACGGCGAGGTCGGCCGTGACGTTGCCCACGGTCGCAAACACATCGGGGATCAGGTCGATGGCCAAAAGCAGGCCCAGCGGCTCCACCGGCAGGCCCGCCGCCTGCACGACAGGCAGGTTCGTGCCCATGAAGTTCGCCTGGCCGGGCAGCCCGACCGAGCCGATTCTGATCACGACCGCCAGGAGCGCCGCCACCGCCAAGGTGCCCGGTGCCGGTTCGATGCCGTAGGCCCAGGCGATGAACGAGGTGACGGCGACATACTGCGCCGGACTCGTCACCCGAAACAGCGACACGGCCAAAGGCAGCACCAGCCCGCTCACCCGGGGCGGACAGCCCGACGCATGAGCCACCGCCAGCATCGCCGGCACGCTTGCCAGCGAGCTCTGGGTGCTTGCCGCCACCACCTGTGCCGGGAGCACTGCAGCGGCGAAGCGATAGAGTGACTCGCCCTCGCCAAGCCACACGACGGCATAGACCAGTGCCGTGATCGTGAGATACACCGCCACCAAGAGCGCGACATAGATCCCAAGCGCTCCGAGAACACCGCCACCGGCGCGGACGGCGACCGGCAGGATGAGGGCAAACACGCCCAGGGGGCCGGCAAGGAGCACCCAGTTCACGATCACCGTCATCGCGTCGGCCACGCCGCGAGCGACGGCGACGACCGGATCACGGTGGGCAGCTGAGATGCGGGTGAGCGCGAACGCGAAACAGAGCGTAAACACCACCAGCGGCGCGACGGCTCCCTGCGCTGCCGCGGCGACGACGTTGGTGGGCAGGAGCGACGTGACACTGCCAGCCCCGACCGTGGTCGGCGCTGCATCCATGCCGCTGGCTGCCTGCAGGGCGGCGACGAGGTCGGGGCTCCGCAGGCAGAGCGAGAGCAGCAGTGGTGCGAGCACTGCCGTGACGATGGCGGCTCCAGTGGCGAGCACGAGCATCCAGAGCATCGCGCGGCGGGCGATGCGGCCCGTCGTGGCGATGTCGGCTGCCTGCGTGACGCCGACGACGAGCAGCGAGACGACGAGTGGCACCACGGTCATTTGCAGGCCGTGAAGCCAGAGGGTGCCGATCGGCCGGGCGACCATCGCAGCCATGTCGGCCTGCTGCGGCGCGAATCGTGCGAGACACAGCCCCGCGGCAGCGCCCGCGATCAGTCCGCCAAAGACCCGCTGGGCACCGCTCATGGTCCATTCCTTCCGCATGCATCGAGAGCCGATGCCGTCAGCATTCGCAGTTGGACCGGCAGGCGATGGCAGCCGGCAGGCTGCCGCGCAGGAACCGTAGGACATGATCGCCGTAGAGGAGTCACGGTAAGGTTGTATCGCGGCGTCTCGGGGCCGTCGAGAGTTGACGCAGTGGGCC
>JBPCTA010000445.1:0-5719 GCA_051006595.1 Pirellulales bacterium | reverse complement strand
CGCTCGACATGAACGCCGCCGATGCCGGCACGCTCGCGCTCTCCCTCACGGGCACCACCTACGCCGTCGGTGGCCTCAAGGGCTCGCGGAACATCGACGTGGGCGGCAACGTTTTCGCGGCCGGCGGCAACGGCGAGAGCACGACCTACGGCGGCGTGATCAGCGGCACCGGCGGATACACCAAGACGGGCACGGGCACGATGGTGCTCACCTCCACGCAGGCCTACGCCGGAACGACGGGTGTGACCGGTGGCACGCTGCGGGTGGGGCTCTCGAACCAACTCGTGGCTACGGGCACCCTGTCGCTGGGCGGCAGCAGTGCGATCTTCGACATCGGCTCGACCACGCAGACGCTGGCGACCATGACCACCGGCAACGGCACCCTCACGAACATGGCCGTCACCGGCTCGGGCGGCGCGCTTGCGTTCACCGGGCCCGGCAACTTCGAGGTCGGCCCGGGCGGCACGGTCGCGGCGGGCCACCGGTCGGTGGTCTCGCTCGCGGGGATCGCGAGCCTTTCCTACACGGTGCCGGACGGCATCTTCCGTGTGGGCGTGAAGGGTAGCAGCAGCCAGAGCGGCGCCACGGGCACCTCGTCGCTCACGCTCGCGACCGCCAACACGATCGTGTCGGGCACGCTCGGTCTGGGCGACATCAACGGCAACAACGACGGTGGCGGTGCGCAGCTCTTTCTTGGGCAGACGAACGTGTTGAACGTCGGCTCTGTGACAATGAGCGCCAGCCGCGCCGACTCGCTGCTGCAGTTCGCCCCGGGTGCGACGTCGCCGACGCTCGTGGTCCGCGGCACCGACGGCAGCGGTCCCATGGGCACATGGCTCGTGGGCTCCGTCGGCCAGCTCAACTCGGCGAGCCGGAAGGCGTTTACCGCGACGGTTGACCTCGCCTCCGGCACGACCGACGCCGCAGTCAACTGGCTCGTGATCGGCCAGGCGAACAGCATCAGCACTTCGCGTGGTGGCAGCATGCTGTCGCGCTTCACGATGGGGGCGGGCACGCTCGCCACGGGCTCCATCACGGTGGGCCGAATCCTCGGCTCGGGCACCAACGGGGTAGCAGGTGCCTTCAGCGGCCTCGGCACGCTGTCGATCGCGAACCCGGCCGCCCTCGTCACGGCCACGAACGTCTTCGTGGCCGAGAACACATTCACGGGCACAGGGAGTGCCACCAAGACGGTGTCGGGCACGATCGCCCTCTCCGCGGGGATGCTGCGGGCAGCCACCATCGCCCGCGGTGAGCAGACGGGCACGAACACCGTCGTCGTGAACACGTCGTTCCTCTGGACGGGCGGCACGGTGGGCAACCTCGCGGGCAGCGATCTGACCGTCAATACGCTGCCCCTGACGCTCGCCTCGGGCACGGGCACGTTCCAAGCCGATGCCGGCCGCACGATCACGGTGAACGCCGCCTCGCCGATCGCGGGCACAGGCGGGCTCGTAAAGACCGGCGCCGGCACCCTCGTGCTGGCCGGGTCCAACTCCTTCACGGGGGCCACGACCGTGCAAGACGGCGTGGTTCAGCTTGCCAACGGCTCGGCGCTCAGATCCAGCACGCTCGCGGTGGTCGCCGGCGGAACGGCGGAGGTCGCTGACTTCCTCTCGACCACCGTGGGTGGGCTCGACCTCTCGGGCAACGGCTTGGTCGACGTGACCAGCGGATACATGACCGTCGCGAGCGGGCTGTCGGCTACGGATCTGGTCTTGCAGATCCTCGCCGGCCGCGGTGACGGATCGTGGACCGGCACCAGCGGAATCACGTCGAGCACCGCAGCCGCCGATGTCGCCCTGGGCGCCACCCGCGCGGTCGGCTGGCTCGACAACGGTGGCGGCTCGCTGTCGTTCGCCTTCGCGGCGCCGGGCGACACCAACCTCGATTGGCAGGTTGACGTGCTCGATGCGGCCAACTTCCTCGCCAGTGGCAAGTTCAATACCGGTAATCCGGCGACCTGGTCCGAGGGGGATTTCAACTACGATGGCGTGGTCGACGTGCTCGATGCCGCCAACTTCATCACGACCGGGCTCTACAATCGAGGGCCCTACAATCCGCCGGCGGGCGTCGTCGGGCAGGTGAGCGCCGTGCCGGAGCCGTCGGCGATCTCGCTGGCCGCGGTCTTCGGTGGATGGCTGGTGGTACGTCGGTGGCGTCGATGGAGATCTCTCGGCCACGTCGAGGGCTCGGAGGCCCCTATGCCACGTCCAGCCGGGCTCGGCTCTTCGGGGCGGGCCGCTCGTACACTCGAAAACTAAGGCCTCTGACTGAGGCATGAGGGGGCCCTTCCGAGGGCCAGGTGGCACTTTTTTGCACGAGACGGAAAGAACAGTAGTGGGGGAATCCGTCTCCTCAGGATGCTCGTTTCCAGCCCCGGCGGCTTTGACTGGTGGGCGAACGTTGAGATCGTATGCGACTGCAAGAGGCCTCGGCATGATCACGCTTGTGCGGCGCTCCCGGGCCTTTACCCTCGTCGAATTGCTGGTCGTGATCGCGATCATCGCTACGTTGATCGGCCTGCTCCTCCCCGCGGTTCAGTCGGCCCGCGAAGCTGCTCGGCGGAGTTCGTGTAGCAACAATCTCAAGCAGTTGAGTTTGGCGATGCACAACTACTACACGGCCAAAGGAAGGCTCCCTCCCGGGAGAAAGTCTTTTGTCACGGCGACGAGTGGGACCCAGTTCTCGCCCACCGTGGCGTTCATGCTTCCGTTCATCTAAGAGCGAGGCCGGGCGGACCTGTATGACTTTACGTTGAACTGGGACAAGCAGCTCGCCGTCGTCGGGCAGGTCATCCCGGCCTATCAGTGTCCAAGCGACACGTCCCAGGTGATGCAAGTGGCCCTGGGGACGGGCGGTGAACGCAAGGGAAACTACGGATTGAACTGGGGGCAGAATGTCACCGCGACGCCATTTCTCGTGGCGATGGGAAAGGCTCCGTTCGCGGGACAATACGGCGCCAAGTTCGCCGAGATCACCGATGGCACGAGCAAGACGCTCATGCTCATGGAGATGATCCAGGCGCCGTCTGATACGGGCCAGGCCGTCGATCGGCGGGCGAGGATTTGGAATCCGAGCGGCGGCACCTATCAGGTCTTCACGAAAGAGACGCCAAATTCGAAAGCAAACGATGTCTCCACGTGCGCGGATCGGCCCGAGATCGGACTGCCCTGCACGAACGTCAGCCCGGTGGAGGCGACGTACACGCTGGTTTCCCGCAGTCGACACGTCGGCGGCGTGACGGTCGCCTTCTGCGATGGCTCGGTGCGATTCGTGACGGAAGATGTCGATCTCGCAGCGTGGCAGGCGGCAAGCAGCATCAATCTGGGCGAGGCGGCGGCTCTTCCGTGAAGACCTTGATACGTGGCTTCGCGACGTGTGGCTTTCGTCCAGGCACGATGTTCGGCCCGCTCTGGATCGCAAGGCTCTTCGTCTTGCCGGTGATGGCGTGGGTCGTGCTCCTCGTGCCCGGAGTGCTTCGTGCGGCCACCCTGGTTCCCACGGAGATCGTTCCCGAACGCATTCCGGGGGTAAGGCCGCGGAACGTCGTCTTCATTCTGTCCGACGACCATCGCTATGACGCGATGGGCTTCCTCGGCCACCCGTTCGCGAAGACGCCGGCCATGGACTCGATGGCCGCCAACGGTGCCCACGTGAAGAATGCGCTCGTCACCACATCCCTCTGTTCCCCGAGCCGCGCCTCGATTCTCACCGGTCTCTACACCTTCCGGCACCGAGTGATCGACAACAACCGGCCGATCCCCCCCGGCACCGTGTACTTTCCGCAGTATCTGCAGAAGGCAGGCTATGCGACGGCGTTCATCGGCAAGTGGCACATGGGCGGGGAGAGCGACGCTCCGCAGCCGGGGTGGGACCGCTGGGTGAGCTTCGCCGGGCAGGGGCACTACTTTCCGCCCACGCCCGACTCCACGCTCAACGTGGATGGGAAGCGGGTGAAGCAGGCGGGCTACATCACCACCGAACTCACCGACTACGCGATCGACTGGCTGAAGCAGCAGAAGCCTGCCGAGAAGCCGTTTTTCCTCTATCTGTCGCACAAGGCGGTGCATGCCAACTTCACGCCGGAGGACCGCTACGAAGGGACGTGCAAGGACCTCCCCTTCACCCGCCCGGAGACGCAGAGCCTCGCGGCCGCGGGCCGGCTCACGCCGCGGTGGGTTCGGGATCAACGCAACTCATGGCACGGCGTCGAGTTTCCCTACCACAGCGATCTGGACATCGAACGCTACTACAAGCGCTATTGCGAGACGCTCCGGTCGGTCGACGACAGCATCGGCCGCGTGCTCCGGCAACTGAAGGAGATGGGCATCCACGACGAAACACTCGTGATCTACATGGGCGACAACGGCTTCATGTTCGGTGAGCATGGGCTGATCGACAAGCGCGTGGCCTACGAGACCTCAATGCGGGTGCCGATGCTCGTGCAGTGCCCGGATCTGATCGAGGGGGGCACCGTGCTCGATCCGATGGTGGCCAACATCGACGTCGCTCCGACCGTGATGGAGGCCATGGGGCTCGAAAAGCCGCCGCACATGGACGGCATGGGTTTCCTGCCACTGGCCCGCGGCGAGCAGATTCCGTGGCGGGAGCAGTTTCTCTACGTCTACTACTGGGAAAAGAACTTTCCGCAGACACCCACCATGTTCGCCCTCCGCACGCCCACCCACAAATACATCACCTCCTACGGCCTCTGGGACGCCGACGAACTCTATGACTTGGAAGCCGACCCGCAGGAGGCGACCAACCTCCGTTATGACCCGGCCCACGCGAAGATCGCCCGCCGGCTGGAAAACGAGTTGTATGGCCTGATGGACGACCTCGGTGGCATGGAGATTCCGCTCAACCAGCCCAAGGGGGGCGTCAACGACAAGCGTCTCCGCTCGCGGGGCGGCGACCGGGCCGCGGATTTCCCCGAGCCATTCGTGGTCGATGAGCCGCTCAACCAGGATGCAGACTGATCCCGATCACGTCCGTCTGTCCAAGCCCAACGCCGTGAGGCGTGGGGTGTCTCGTAAAAGCCCAACGCCGTGAGGCGTGGGGTCGTCCCTGATTTGGGCGGATTTCACGCGGTTTGCCCGCGGCCTCACGGCCGGTCGGCTTTCACGCGGAAGTCAGCGGGCAAGAGGGGCAATTTCAGGCCATCCGTCCTCATTTCCCGGCCGTGGGAAGCCCCGCATGGCACTTTTCCGGCCTCGGGCGGAAATAAGGGTTGGAGGGGAGTTTTATGACCCCTGGGAAATCTTTCAAGTACACGGTTTATCGACTGTTCGAAGGGGGAAAACAATGATTGCTGCCGTAATCTCGCAGTTTCTTCTGCGGAAGCGTTTCGCCGCAACGCTGGCGGGGGCTCTGTTTTCCGCTCTGGTCGCTGGGCCGGCCCTGGGTCAGACCCGAGGAAGCTGGAACGTCGATGCCGACGGCCTCTGGAGCCTTAACACCAACTGGCTGAACAACACGATCGCGGGTGGCATTAGCGGTACCGCCACGTTTGCCAACAACATCACGGCTACCCGCACAGTCACGCTCGACACGAGTCGATCACTTGGAAGTTTCATCTTCGGCGACGCCGACACGTCATCGGCGGCGAGTTGGATCGTGAGTGGTACGGCCCCGATGACGATGGATAACGGTGTGAATAGTGCGAAGATTACCGTCAATGCCCTCGGCACTGGAGCCACGACGACCATGTCTTCTA
>JBPCTA010000444.1:0-9423 GCA_051006595.1 Pirellulales bacterium | reverse complement strand
ACGGGGCGTAGTGATTGACGTGGATGCCGACCCGCGCGAGCCAGCGGTTGGCCCAATAGCGGTGGGTGTGGTCGGCGTGCGGCCAGATGGCTGCGGCCACGCTCGAACCAGCCGTATTGGGGACGTGGATGAAGGCAAACTGATGGCGGTGGGAGATGAGCATCGCGGAGTCCCGGAGGCTTGGGGAGGGTCGCGAAACGCCGGGCGGCGTGCAAGGCCGGTTCGGGGCGGCGGCGCACCAGGGCAGCCCGCGGCCTCACGGCCGGTCGGCTTGTACCGGAGCCACTCCCGTTTTCGACGCTTGGCGGGTCGCTACACGCACTCGCCGCGGATCAGATCGTCGGGCGTCTGTCGGCCGCGGACGAGGCGGTGCTTGCCGTCGTCGATGAGCACCTCGGCCGGCAACGGCTTCGAGTTGTAGTTGCTCGCCATCACGAAGCCGTAGGCGCCCGCGATCTCGATCACGAGCAGGTCTCCCACGGCGGCAGCGGGCAGGGATCGGGTTGCCACGAAGCCGCCGTCAGTCTGCGTGAAAATGTCACCCGACTCGCACAAGGGGCCGCCGACGGCGACCTCCTCGGCGGCGCCGCGAATATCGTCTCCCTGCGGGCAGAGGCTCATCGGATGGTACGAGCCGTAGAGCACCGGTCGGGCGAGCGTGTTGAAGCCGGCATCGACGAGCAGGTATTTCCTCGCGCCCTGCTTCTTCACCGCCCGGACCTCCGTGATCACGGTGCCCGATTCGGCCGTGAGATACCGGCCGGGCTCGATCTCCAAGCGGATGCGGTGGCCGAAGCGCTCCTCCAACCGCTTCCGCATCGCGTCCCAGAGCGTGAAGTAGCCGGAGAGATCAGCATGCACCTCGCCCGGCTTGTAGGGCACGGGCAGACCGCCCCCGGCGCTCACGGTCGTGATCGACCGGCCGATCTCGAGAGCCACTCGCTCGAGCGACTCAGCCACTTCCGCCAGGTGCGCCAGATCCGTGCCGCTGCCGATGTGCATGTGAAGTCCGCTCACGGAGAGGCCGGCCCACTCCGCGCGGCGGAGCACGTCGGGAATCTCTTCGTGCCAGATGCCGTGCTTCGAGCCTTCGCCACCAGTGTTGGTCTTTTGGCTGTGGCCGTGGCCGAAGCCAGGATTGACGCGGAGCGTGACCGACGCCCCGGGCACCCGCTGTGCCAGTTGCTCCAGCATGTCGGCCGAGCCACAGTTGACGTGGATGCCGTGCGTCACGACCGCCTCGAGGCTCGCGCGGTCGAAGATGTCGGCCGTGTAGACGATCGGATGCGCCGGCGGGAGCCCGTCGGGCCCCGGCTCGCGGGCCGCCTGCGACACGTAGCCGGCGGCGAACGCCCGGTGGATCTCACCCGTGCTCACCGCGTCGACGAGCACGCCCTCGCGGCGAACGAGATCGAGCACGGCGATGTTGGAGCAGGCCTTTTGCGCGAACCGCACCGTGTCCCACGCCGCGAGGTCGCGGCAACGGCGGCGGATCATCTCCGCGTCATACGCATAGAGCGGCGTGCCATAGGCCGTGGCGAGGTCGGCGATGGAGACGCCGGCGATCTCCCGGCGAATGCCGGGAGAGGCGGAAGACGAGGGGGCGATCATTGCAGAAGGGGTGAACAGGGGAAGGGAGTGGAAAACAAAGCAGCAGAGCGCGAGGTCAGGGGGCGATGGCGGGGGTGTCGTCTGGCTCGGGCTGCCGCCGCGGCAGCGGACGCACCGGAACCATCGGCCGAGCCATCGGACGCGGCGCTGGAGCGACCCCCGGCTGGAGCGCGGTGCCGGCGGCGATCGTCTGGATGGCCCCGGCATCGGCCGAGAGTCGCATCGTCACGCCGCGATCGATGGGCTTCACCGAAAACTGCACGTGCGTGGAATCCTTCTCCGCCGCCTGCTTCGCGACCTCGCCAATCGCTTCGGTCTGGGAGTCGTCGGCGTCAAACCAGGTTGCCATCTTTGCCGCGTAGTCGATCACGGCCGCCAGCGAGACATCGATCCCGGCGAAGGGGCCCGCCTCGGCCACCGGCTTGCCGCCATCGGCCAGCGCCTTGGCGAGCCGCTGCTTCACGTCGCCACCGGCGAGGAGGTAGGCGTAGTTGGGCGTGACGGCCAGCGTGACTTTCAGCTCCTTGCCAAACCGTTCGGCGGCGGGCAGATCCGACGCATCGACCGTGATCTCGTGGAGCGTGGCCTGACCCTCCTTGCCAGCATCGAAGGCCACCTTCACCTGTTCCGGCAGGGCGCCAGCCTTGCCCAGTCGCTCCTTGACCTGGTTTTGGAGAGCCACGCCGTCCTTCACCTTCATCCCGATCGTGATCGCCGGCAGTGGATTTTCTTTATTCGCGCTGCTGGTATCGATCGTGACGCCCGCGTCGATCGCCCCCGTGTCGATCATCGCGGCGACGAGATCGCGGATGAGATTCGTAAACACGCGGTTCGTCGGATCGTCATCGGCCTGCTCGAGTGCCTGGTCGATGCCCGCTCGCACCGCCACCCGGCCCTCGGCAGGCACGTTGACGGTGTAGTGGCCGCGGAGGGCCGCCGTTCGGCTGTCGGCCGTTGCCGGCGACCCGATGGTTGACACGGACTTGCCCGCATCCTTGAACGATGCCAGAGCGGCGGCGTCGGCCTCGAGGACCGACGTGATGTCGAGGTGGATGTCGTCCTTCTCGGTGTCGATCGCGACGCCGAAGATCAGCTTCTCGACCTGGTCGAGCTGCTCGAGGCCCGCACGGATGGCGGTATCGTCCATCGGCTGTCCCTGGGCCTCCGCGTTGCGAGCGGCCTCGTCGACCAAGCCGCGGAACTGCTCGCGCATCGCCTCCGGCATCCGGCTGGGAAACACCTCGATCACGATTGAGTAGTCATTCGAGAGCGGCTCGATGACCGCGAGCGGATCGTCGATCTCCGCCGGCGATCCGGGCTGTGAGAGAATCGCCCAGCCGTTCTTCTCGGTGAGCTCGAGAGGCGGGGCGCCCGGTGGACTGATCCGGCGCACGCCATCGACCTCCTCGACCGGTCCGGTCATGCCCTGAATCGCGCCGAGCAGTTTGTCGAGATCCTTGACCGGCACGAAAGCGTGGGCCGTCGGCAGGGGGCCGCCCTCGGTCGTGATCACGATCCCAATCGGCCGTTTGACGTCGAGACCGGCCAATCCCTTGCCCTGCGTGGCCAGCAGGATGAACGATTCGGCGAAACCGGCGAGCGTCGGGTTGCCCACCTGCTCGCCCACCCAGGTGAGCTGGCTGCGAAGATCCGCATACGGATCGACGGCAACGACGGCGATCACTTCCGGTTTGTCGGCGGCCCGGGCAGCGGAGCTCCCTGCAGCCCCGGCCAACATGTCGCTCCCGAGCGCAAGACTGGCAGCAGCAACGGCGGCGGCTCCGCGGAAGAAAGGCACTGAGAAACGGATGCGGAGGCAGAAGCGGAGGCGGGAAGGGGCACTGAGGCAGGAACGCATGGAGATTCCTTTGGCGGGACAAAAGCGGAACAACGCAGCCAACCAAAGGTTATCAGAACCGATCGAAAACCTGTATTCTGCGGGCACTCACCGAATGCAGCCGCCGCCCCTCCACCACGAACGCGATCTCGAGACGCTGCTGCGGCCCGCCCGATCGCCGCGGCTGCGACTCCAGGGGCTGCTCTACCTGCTCACCTGCCTGACGACCTTCGCCGCCGGCGCGGTGGGCTGGCAGCCGCTGGTGCTCGGCGTGGACGACATCGCGGCCGAGATCGCCGACCACTGGCCGCGTGGGCTCGCCTACACCGCGGCGGTGATGGCGGTGCTCACGGCGCATGAGGCGGGCCACTTCATCGCGGCGCGGCTGCATGGCATTCCGGCCACGCTGCCGTTCTTCCTTCCGGTGCCCGTGCTGCTCACTGGAACGCTCGGCGCCGTCATCGGCATGGAGGGCGGGCGGGCCAATCGACGGCAGCTCTTCGACATCGCCCTGGCGGGGCCGCTCGCCGGGCTGCTCGTGGCAGTGCCGATCCTTGCTGCCGGGATGCTCACCGGCATTCCCGATTCCGACAATCCTTTCGCGCTGGCGCCGTTGGCCCGCTGGGTGCAGGCCGAGGTGCGGCCCGATCTGCCGGCGGAAGGCATGATCGCCCCCAACGCCATGTTCATGGCAGGCTGGGTGGGGCTCCTGGTGACCGGCCTCAACATGATCCCGCTGAGCCAACTCGATGGCGGACACATCTGCCGGGCCGTGTTTGGCCGCTTCGGCGACTGGGTGGCCCGTGCGGTGCTTCTCTCGGCGATCGCCGCGGTCGTGATCGTGGGCCAATACAACTGGGTCGTGATGCTGGTGCTCGTGACGTTCATGGGGGTCGATCATCCCCCGATTCGCGATGACGGGCAGCCGCTCGGCTGGCCCCGCACGGTGATCGGCGTGCTGGCCTTCCTGATCCCGATTGTCACCTTCATGCCCGAGCCGCTGCGGCTGGAATGAGAGCATTCACCGGGGAATTGCACCGGGGTGAACCGCAGGCTATCTCTCTTCGTAGTGTCGGGTGAGGCGGCTTTCCAGGCCGGCCCGTCGCGCGATCCCGGAGTTTGTCATGTCTGGCCGCCGCTCCCCTCAGGCCCCGTCTGCCCGCCGAGCGACCTCCCGAGCGCGGCTCCGGCTCGAGGTGCTCGAGCCACGGCAGGTGCTGGCCCACACGCTCGTCGCCGTCGGCTCCGACCTCGGCCCCGCGAGCACACCGCTGATTCGGCTGATGGATGCCGAGACAGGGAGCATCGTCGCGCAGACACTGGCCTTCGAAGAGGCGTTTCGTGGCGGTGCCCGCGTGGCGCTCGCCAACATCGACGGCCTTCCGGGCGACGAGATCATCGCCGCTTCGGGCCCGGGGCGCATCGGCGAGATCCGCGTGTTCACGCAGGACATCACCGGCGGCGGCACGACGCTGCGGGAACTCACCGCCTATCGCCTGCGGCCGTTCGGCAGCGACTACCTCGGCGGGGTGCAGGCGGTGGGGGGCGATGTTGACGGCAATGGCTTCGACGACATCATCGCGACAGCCTCGCGTGGCCCCGGCCGCGTGAGCGTGTTTCGAGCGCCGGCGTTCGGCGGCCCGATGGCCGACTCGCCCGCGTGGACCTTCCGAGCCTTCGATCGTCGCGCCCTCGGCGGGGGCTCGGTGGCCGTCGGTGATTTCGGCACGTTCACCGACGGCACGCTGGTCGACGCCACCAAACCCGACGGCAAGGTCGAGCTGGTCGTGGCGAGCGGCACCGGCATGTCGCCCGAGATACGCGTCGTCGAACTCTCGACACCGACGCCCCGGGTCGTGGACACGATCCGGCCCTTTTCGCCGGGGCTGCGGACGGGCATGACGGTGACGACCGGCCGCTTCAATGCCGATCGAATCGACGACATCATCGCCACGTCGGGCACGGGCGGCCCGGGCACGGAGATCTATGACGGCCAAGTGGCTACCGCCGCCAATCCGAAGCTCGCGAGCTTTGCGGCATTTGCCGGGTTGTCGCGGGCCAAGGCTGCGGCGTTCGTGGCGGGCATCGATCGCAACGGCGACGGCCAGATCGACGCCTTCGTCGGCGGGCAGGGCAATGCCGGAGGCGGTGTCAGCAACGGCCTGGCGTTTGTCTCCCAGGCCGGCAGTCGCTCGCAGACCTTCACGAGCGTGTCGGGGCCGGCCCGAGTGGCGGCGGCCCGGGCTGCCTACGACTTCACGACCACGCTCTCCGGCATCCAGTATCGCGTGGTGACTCAGGGCACGGGCAGCCTGCCGTCGGCCGGCCAGACCGTTACGACGCACTACACCGGCTGGCTGCGCGACGGCACGAAGTTTGACAGTTCCCGCGACAAGGGCACCCCCTTCACGTTCACGCTCGGCCAGGGCCAGGTGATCGCGGGCTGGGATCAGATGCTCGCGGAGATGCGAGTCGGCGAGCGGCGGACGGTGATCATCCCGGCGAACCTGGCCTACGGATCGACGGCCCGCCCAGGGATCCCGGCCAACTCGCCGCTCGTGTTTGACATCGAGCTCGTGTCGGCGACGTGACACAGGCTCGCAGGACCGGCAGGCGTGCCCGGCTCACGACGTGCGGCTCGGGGCTGCCCGTGCAAGCCGACCGGCCACGAGGCCGCGGGCTGGCTTGAGGCATCGGCTCGGCGCGACGATTACCCGTCGCCCCGAGCCGTTGGGCTCGCCGGAATCTGATCGAGTCGGTCGCGGGCGAGCGTGGCCCATGGACTCTCCGGGGCGAGGGCGAGGAACCGTCGCAGGTGGTGCGCCGCTTCGGTCGCGAGCCCGGTTTCGCGGAGTACGCCGGCGATGTGCCAGTGGGCATCGGCGTAGGCCGGCGCCTGCCGGAGCACTCCCTCGAGAGCCGCCAGCGCGAGGTCGTGCTCGCCGAGCTCAGCGAGCACGCAGCCCAGGCTCGATCGCGCCTGAAGATGATCGGGATCGAGTTCGATCACCGCGTAATACCGCTCCCGCGCGGCCGTCAGATCGCCGGCGCGGTAGAGCAACTCGGCCAGCATGAACATCACCCGTGGCGTCGGCCCCTGCGCCTGGAGCACGGCCCGCAACGCCTCGGCCGCTTCCACGAACTCACCGGCCGCCTCAAGATCATCGGCGAGATCGAGAATCTCGGCCATGTCTGCGGCCAGCGGTGGGAGCCCCCCGACGTCTTCGAGGGATATCGACAGGCCCGCCGGATCGCTCGCAGCCGCGTGGCCGGGCCCGATCGCGGGCATGCCGACGACGGACTCTCGATCGCAGTCGTGTGTGGCGGCGAGCGGCGACGTATAGAAGCCAAACTGCAACTGACCGCCGGCCGAGAGGAGTCGGCCGCCGTCGTCGATGCTGAGCCGTCGGCCATCGATCAGGATGCGGCCGGCTGCGTCCGCGGCCGCACGGACACCGCCCGGCACGAGGTCGGTCAGTTTCGCGTCGATTTCCCGGAGCGAAAGCCCGCGCGAAAGCAGCCGGGCCAGATGTCGGCCGACCACGAGCTGCTCGAAGTCGAACCACTCCACCGAGCCGGCGCTCTCGGCGACCTGGAGGAGGCCGCCCCGAATCCAATGCCGCACGGCCGCGGGTGGCACGTCGAGCACGGCCGCCATCAGGGCCGCCGTGTAGAGGCGTCGCACGCCGGGATGATCGGCCGGATGGTCGTCGGCGAGCAGTGGCTGGGCACTCAGGCGGCCCGGCCGAGGCCCCCGACGTTTTTGCAGAGGCGGGTGCTTGTCCGCCTGCTGCTGTTTCTGGTCGTCCATGACCTCACGGGACATGTGCGTGCTTCCGGGGGCGATCGCGGGAATGTACCCCGCGCTGCGATCGCTGCCAATCGGAGACGCATAGAGAGCGGACAGAACGCAGATCCACCCTCCGTGATACAGCTCGACGACACGGCGGGTGTCGGGGCCGCACGTCGATGGAGACGACGGCCAGAGTGAAATCAGGTGGTATGGTCGGCCGGGATCGGACGAAGGAACCCACTGCCAGAGGTCTTGGCGGCGGGCACATCGCGAAGATCGTGCGCGGGGGCCGCCGGCTCGACGGCCGGTCCGGGCGGGGCGATGGTGGGAGCCTGCTCGACGGGTGCGACGGCCGAGGGAATCGCCGCCGCCGGTGCCGGTGCCGGTCCGGGAATGGGCTCGATGCTGCGAAGGGCCGACATCGCGTCGTCGGCCGGCTTCTCCGCGCGATAGGCTTTCGGCTCAGTCGCCGGTGCTGCCGACTCCGGATGAACGGTGGCGGCTTTCCAGCCCTCCGCAGCGGCGGGCGTCTCGGTAGGCTTGTCGCTGAACGTCTTGAGAGGGCCGCTGTCCGCAGGTGCGGTGGTCGCGCTGGGCGGCAGGGCGGGCCGTGCCGCCGAGGCCGCGGGCGTCGGAACGGCTTCGTACGTGGCGGCGGCGACCGGGGCCGCTGCGGTCACGGCGGGCAAAGGATTGCCACACGGGTCAAGCGGCACCTTGGTGACGACCGTTCGCGGCATGCGAACCGTGTAGGTGTAGGGAGTCTTTTTTTCGACCACCCGCGGCACCTGCATCGTTCGCTCCTCCGTGACGTATTTCATCACCTGCACCTGAACCGGCTCGACCTTCTCCTCGGTGACGAACTTGCAGACCTGGAAGGCGACCTGCCGGACCTGCTCCTCGGGAACCATCTTCATCACCTGCACCGGCACCTTGTTGTCGACCCGCTCGACGACCTTTCGCACCGTCTGCACCGGCACTTGGCGAACGGCGGTCTCGGCGACCATCTTCATCGTCTGCACTGGCACCTGCTGGACCACCTGCTCGTCGATGTAGCGAACGGTCTGCACCGGCACCTTCTGGGTGACCACGCGATTGACCATTGTGGTTTCGGGCACCTGCACCGGCGTGTACGTGGGCTGGTAGACGCGGTTGACCTGATTGACGACCACGCCCGGTGTCATCACCCACGCGTAGCCACCCCGCTGCCAGACGGCGAGTCCGGTGGCGGGATCCACGGCCCAGCCGCTGGGGGTGTATCCGAGGGCGGTGCTGCCAGGCGTGGCGACGGGCGTGACGGTGTCGATGGCCTGACTGCCGACGGAATAGGCCGTCCGCATCTGCGTGACGGGTTCCGACACCGTGTAGGCCTGCTCGCGCTCGCTCGTTTCGTAAACGGGCTTGCGGACCGTCGTCACCTGCTGCTGCACCACCGTCTCATAGACGGGCTTCATCACGGTGTACTGCTCCTCGCGGGTGGCCGTCTCCACCACGTCGCGGGTCACGTCATAACTGCGATCCTCGACAACGGTCTCGTAGACGGGCTTCATCACCGTGATCCGCTCCTCGCGGGTCTGCGTCTCCCAGACGGGCCGCTGAACGGTGGAGCGACGCTCCTGCGTCTGCGTTTCCCAGACAGGCTTCTGCACGGTGTAGGTCTTGGTGTCGTAGACGGTCTCGTACGACACCCGCTGGGCGGTGACCTGCTGCTCGTCGTAAATGGTCTGGTAATCGAGACGGTACGTCTGCGTCGCGACAGGGGCGGCGACTGGCGCGGCTACAGGGCCGCCGCCACATCCGCATTGGCCGTTGGCGGCCTGCATGACGGGAGCCTGCGGGGCGAGCACCAAGCCGGCGCAGAGAAAGGACTGCAGACGGCGGAGCGAGGACGAACGGGTGGCGAATCGGGTCATGAGAGCTCTCCTGGGAAAGACCCTTCGAGACTAATCCGGTCTACGCGGTCCACAAGCGGTTTGTTGAGGAAAAATTCCGGTTTTTTCCCGGAAAAATGCCATCCCGTCCCGCATGAACGTCGCAACCGATCCATCTTACGGCCCCGGGGAAGCGCCGCCCGGGACCAAGGCCCGAAGGATGGGAAACAGGCGGTCTCTGCGGCACCTGCCGAACGGCCGCGGGCTCCGGTACAAGCAGACCGGCCGTAAGGCCGCGGGCTGTCCTGCTG
>JBPCTA010000443.1:0-2650 GCA_051006595.1 Pirellulales bacterium | reverse complement strand
GGATACACTCGGGATCGAACGGCGGTTCGCGTGACCCGCCGAAAAGGCAGTGGACCGGCGGTCGAGGGCGCGGGAGTGTTGGGACCCATGCGGATTGCAATCGGCAGCGACCATCGGGGTGTTGCGTCGCGACGGCGGCTGATCGGGCTGCTGGAACGACTCGGCAGTGAAGTGATCGACTGTGGTTCCGAGGGTGATCAGGCCGTCGATTATCCGGACGTGGCGGCAGACGTTGCCCGCCGGGTGAGCGCGGGCACCGTCGACCGGGGCATCCTTCTGTGCTGCACCGGCGTGGGGATGGCGATCGCCGCCAATAAACTGCCGGGCGTGCGTGCAGCCACCTGCCACGACGAGGTCACCGCCGAAATGAGCCGCCGCCACAACGACCTCAACGTGCTCTGTCTGTCGGCGGAACTGATCGGCCCCGAGGTGCAGGACAAGATCATCCGCACCTGGCTGGCGACCCCGTTCGAGGGTGGCCGTCATGCCCGGCGGGTGGACAAGATCGCCGCTCTCGAGTCCGAGTGCGCAGACCGCAAAGCCAGCCCATCTCGCGCGGGAGGCTGATTCGCGGCCGAGCCGGCGGCTGGCCACATCCCACGATGGCCGGCGAGGCAAAACAGGCTGCGGCGGTGGACGGCGGAAAGTCGTCGTGTCGTAGCGGTCGTAAGGCTGGCCGTGGCGAAAACCGCGGAAAAAAGGCCGCTCGAATCGTTGAACCGCGGAGTGGCGTTGGTATCGTCGGAAGAGTTCGAGCCGGCGGCCGACGTGTGTCGACCGCCGGCGACAGCCCCGAGGAAGCAGCCTGGCATGCCGCTCGCACACCATCCCGAACCGGAAGAAATCGACTGCCTGATCCGCAACGGTGAACTGCGGACAGAGATCGAGCCCTTCGTGGACGAATCGATCTGGGAGATCGACTTTCGCAACCTCCCCACGCCGGTCGAGAACCGGTTTCTCGAGTCGATGCTCGCGTGGGAACTCGCGCCGCTCACACCGGTGGCCCGCTGGTTCGAGCCACAACTCGCCCTCCAGCCCGCATGCACGCTCGACGATGAACAGCTGCATGAGCGGCTCTGGCAGACGATCGACACGCTCTATGCCAAGCGGATCGTGCTCGACTTCACCGACCACCTCTCCGACCGGGAGCTGTATTCGCTCGTCCGCCGCGACATCCTTCCGGCCAAGATCAAGCAGGTTGACCTGCCTGACAACTACGTGCATTGGGATTGCAGCGCGACGGTCGAGAACGACGCCACGGTGTGGCTGACGTTCTACGCCAGCGATGAGGAGCGGGAGGAGTGGCAACTCGAGGAGGGCTGCGAACCGCCCCCCAAGCAGGTGCCTGCCTTCCCGCGGGCGCTCCCCGTGGCGCCCTAGCCTGCACCACACGGTGGTGCCTCGCCGGTGAAACCTTTCCCGGCGTGCGACTGCGGGCGTATGATTCTCCGGGCCGGCATCAGCCGTGGATCCGTTTCCTCGCGGGGAATCCTTCATGCGATTCGTTCACCGTTCGCTCGTCGCCGGCGGCATGCTGACCGCGATCGTCGTCTCGTGCGTGGCATCCCTGGCATTCCCGGCGCGGGGAGCCGATCCCGCTGCGATCCGCGCCGCCATCGAGAAGGGTGCGACGTTTCTCGTCGAGAAGGAGCAGGCCGCCGACGGGAGTTTTTCGGCCGACGTCGGCCCAGCGGTGACGGCGCTGGCGGTGACGGCGCTGGCTCGCTCGGGGGCTTCGCTCGATGATCCCGGCCTGAAGCGGGGCCTGGCCTATCTGCTCTCCTTCAAGCAGCCTGACGGCGGCATCTACGCCCCCGGTTCGCCGGTTGCCAACTATGAGACCTCGATCGGCCTGCTGGCGCTCGCCGCCTGCAATCGCCATGGCACCCTCGACGCGGAGATCAAGGCCGCGGCCGACTATCTGAAGCATCTCCAGTGGGACGACGGCGAGGGCACGGGGAAGAATGACCCCGCCTATGGCGGCGCCGGCTACGGCAAAAAATCGCGGCCCGACCTCTCAAACACCCAGTTTATGATCGAGGCTCTACGGAGCATCGGCACGAGTGAAAACGATCCGGCGATCCAGCGGGCCCTCGTCTTCGTCTCGCGCACCCAGAATCTGCCGGGCCCCCACAACCCGCTACCGTTCCCCGAGAAGAACCCCGATGGCGGCTTCTACTACACTCCTGCCGCCGGCGGCGAGAGTCAGGCGGGCACGACCCCCGAGGGCGGCCTGCGAAGCTACGGCTCAATGACCTATGCGGGCCTCAAGAGCATGATCTTCGCCGGCCTCACGAAGGACGACCCCCGCGTGAAGGCAGCGGTCGCCTGGCTCGAAAAGCACTACACGTTCGAGGAGAATCCGGGCATGGGTGATGCCGGGCTCTTCTACTATTTCCACACTGCCGGCAAGGCGCTCGACACCCTCGGCGAAGAGTCGTTCACCGATGCTGAAGGCAGCGAGCATCGGTGGCGCGACGAACTCTCAACCGCGATCCTCGCCCGGCAGCGGGAGGACGGCTCGTGGAAGAATTCCAACGAGCGGTGGATGGAGGGCGAGGAGGACCTCGTCACGAGCTACGCCCTCTTGGCTCTGGCCTATTGCCTGCCGAAGGACTGATCGAGCGAGCCACGTCAGGCCACGTCAGGC
>JBPCTA010000442.1:0-3755 GCA_051006595.1 Pirellulales bacterium | reverse complement strand
GGCGATCCGCACCGCGTTGCCGTTGGCGTCGAGGATCTGGCTGCCCGAGGTGTGCAGGTAGCCGTTGGCCACGGCGGCCTGCGGATTACCCTCGCTGACGGAGGCATCGCTCACAGTGATCCCGGGGAGCGGCGTGGGCGTCGGGGTGGGCGTGCCGCTGCCAACCAGCGTGAGGTTGCGGAGCACTGCAGCACTCCCGCCGGGCGTGGCGGTGAAGCCGAACGTGGTCGATGCGTTGGCCGCGAGCGCCCCGTTCCAAGCCTCGTTGCGGACGGTGTAGTGGCTGCCCGACTGGCTCGCGATCACGCCGCTCCAGAGCGTGGTGATCTGGCCGTCGAAGTCG
Source organism: Pirellulales bacterium (assembly GCA_051006595.1). Taxonomy (GTDB): domain Bacteria; phylum Planctomycetota; class Planctomycetia; order Pirellulales; family UBA1268; genus QWPN01. Next base: position 3,412 of record JBPCTA010000442.1, on the reverse strand, counting down.
AACGCGACCGTCCAACCGGCAGAAGCCGCACCGCTCGTATTGCGGACGGTCACGTTGCCGTTGAAGCCGCTGCCCCAATCACTCGTGACCGCAAACGAGACCGGCGCTACGGTGACCGTGGCCGTCGGTGCCGCGACGACGGTGGTGGATAAGACCGCCGGGGACGGTGCGGGGGCGGTGGTCGTGACGGCCCCGGTGACCGCCATCATCGCCCGCGGCTCGAGGGCTTCCGTCAACAGCGCGTACGCCATCCTCCGGGCCGTGGACTTGGTCCGCCTGTCGAAGGCTCGATGGGTCTGGCGGGACGGGGTGCGAAACCAGGCGAGTGCGGTGATGTTGCCGAGACGACGGTTGGTGCCATTCATGGGATATCCTTTTCACGACCAGCGTTTGCCCCTGACCGCTGGAATCTGTACGTCCCGAAGGCGACCGCAGAACAGCGATGCGAGATGATGCCTGCGGTGCCATCGGTGTCGCCGAGCGTGGATCCCAGGGGCTGGTGGTGAAAACACGGGGCGTCGAACCGACGCGTTCATCCACCGTTCATGGTCGGTTCAGATGCCGTACATGCCGGCAGGCAAGCGAATGGAGAAAATGTCGGGGCAGCCGACTGGACACCTTGGTGCGATGCGTCTCGCGTCACGTCGTCCTGCGACCATCGGGCTCGACGGCCGCTATCGATCGGCGCCCAGGCGGGCCGGGAATCGGGCCACGAACGTCGCGCCGCCCCCGGGCGTCGGCACGAGGTCGATATCACCGCCGTGGCTCCGCATGATTTCGCGGGACAGCGAAAGGCCGACGCCGTGGCTACGGCCAGACGCATCTGCGGCCGACGCACTGAAGAAGCGATCGAAGATCCGCGCTGTATGCTCGCCGGACACGCCGGAACCGCGGTCAACTACGCGGACTTCGCACCCGGCGGGGCCCGCCTCAGCCTCGACTCTGACTTCCGAACCTGGCGGGCTGTGGCCGATGGCGTTGTTGAGCAGATTCGTGAAGACCTGCTGCAGGAGGTCGGGCTGACCGCGCACGACCACCGAGCCGACGTCGTTCCGGATCACGACGTTCCGTTCGGCGGCGGCCTGAGCGGCCTGTTCGGCGGCCATATCGACCACCGGCTCGAGATCGATCTCCGCGAGGCCCGTTGATCCGACCGCGAGTGACCGGGAATACGTCAGCAGCGCCTCGCAGAGCGTCTCGATGCGGGCGGCGCGGCTGCGGATCGTGGCGAGTCGTTCGGCGTCTTTCTCTGCCGGCTCCCGCTGCAGAGCGGAGTCGGCCTCGAGCAGGATCGCATGCACCGGCCCGAGCACCTCGTGAGCGAGATCCGCGTTGAACCGGCTCTGTTTGTCGCGGGCCTCCTCAAGACGGTCGAGCATGGCGTTGATCGTCGCGGCCATGCCGGCGATCTCCTCGTCGGCCACGGTCAGGTCGATCCGCTCGTCAAACCGGCCGCGGCGGATCCGATCCGCCGTCCGCGTGATCGCCTGCAGCGGCTGCAGCAGCCTGCCGAGCATCCACCAGAGCGCACCGAGGAGCATCGGCAGGACAACCGCCAGCGTCGAGAGGTAAAACAACCTGGCCTGCTGCTCTGCCGCCCGCAGCACGTCGAGCGATGTCCCGACGAGCAGCAGCGGATCGGCTTCGCCACGGTATGCGGCCAGCCGCAATCCACGATCGTCGTCGGTCCAGATCCGGCCGATCTTCTCGAGCCAGCGCGGATCCCAGGAAAAGGCTGGAGGCAGGTCGGTGGATGCCACGAGCCGGCCGTCGGCATCCCAGGCCGAGGAGAACCACCGCACGTCCGATTCCGCGAGCCCTGAATGGGCCTCGGCGGGCATGAAGAGCCAGAGCAGCAGCGACGGCCGGCGGTCGCTGGCCAGATGGATGTCGGCGAGGGCTCGGGCGCCGCCCGTCGGAGCGTCGGGTGCCGCGGCCACCCGGCGGTCGGCCTCGAGCATTTCGAGCCGGGCCCGGAGTTGGGAATCGAGGTCGCGGGCCAGGAATTCGACGGTGAGTTCGTAATGGATCAAGCGGCCACCGATGCCGATCGCCAGCATGAGCAGGCCGAAGCCCGCCGCGAGCCTTCCGCGCAGCGAATGGAGCCAGCGCGTTCGCATCGTCAGCCCTCGATGATGAAGCCCTGCCCGCGTCGGGTCGAGATCAGGTCACGACCGAGTTTCCGCCGCAATCGCAGCACGAGCACGTCCACCACATTGCTCACATCCTCGCGCGGCTCCGCGGCGCCGGGATGGATCGCCCTGTCGAGTTCCTCGCGGCTGACGAGTCGGCCACGACACCGGGCGAGATGCACGAGTAGCGCGAACTCCTTCGCCGTAAGCACGATCTTCTGATCGCCCCGCTGTGCCGTCTTTGAACCGAAGTCGATGGTGACGTCGCCGAGCGTGAGCTCGTTCGGGACAGCGTCGCGGCGGCGCAGCACAGCCCGCATCCGGGCGAGAAGCTCGCGCACCGTGAAGGGCTTGACGAGATAATCGTCGGCGCCGAGATCGAGCGCCGTGACCCGGTCGTCCTCGTTACGTTTGGCCGAAACCACGATCACCGGAACGTCGTTGCCGGTTCGCAGGCGGGCCAGCATCTGTTCGCCGCCGAGCCGCGGCAGCATCAGATCGAGCACGACGAGGTCGAGCGGCTCCCGGGAGGCGATCTCGAGTCCGAATGTGCCGTCGGCGGCCTCGAAGACAACGCACTTCTCGGCTCGGAGCGATTCGGCGAGCGAGCGCCGTGCAGCCCCGTCATCCTCGACCACCAGCACCTGAAGTGGGCGCGGCGTCGGTCCGGGAAGACGGGATGTCATGACGACACTCTACATGGCGGCGACGGCGTGCGAAAACGCTGGCCCACCGGGACAAAGTCGCGGCGGTTCAAAATGGCTCCTTACAATCACGCAGCTCTCAGGGGGTGGCGTTCGGAGCGACCGATCTGTCCCTCGGGATGCATCCATCACACGACAGGAACGGCCATCACCCGGGCCGATCGAAGTCGGCGCGAACGTCACGGATCGTCTGGTCGAAATTATCCACGCGGATGACGCCATATCGCGGCATCTCGAGGTCGTAGATCACCCAGATCGTCACCGCCACGACGCCCGCGAAGAGAAGCGTGTGCAGCCAGTTGAACGTTCGTCGCCCCCCCATGCCGTGGCCGGCAAGCATCGCGGCGCAGGCCGCGACGACCACCAGCAGAGCGAGGACCGCGGTCGGCGTGTGGGCGTTGATGAACGCCTGATGCCTGGTGCCCGCGTCGAACATGCCATTGAGCGATTCGAGAAGGATGGCGTGTCCCTGCGGCGTCAGGCACCGCGGCGCGGCCGCCACGGACTGTCTCCAGATCGCTTCGCGGTGGGCCGCGAGTTGATCGTCGAGCGGCCGCTGCTGCCCGCTGGATGACT
>JBPCTA010000441.1:0-4476 GCA_051006595.1 Pirellulales bacterium | reverse complement strand
GTTCTGACATCCCCGCACCTTCCGCCCACACAGACAAACCACCGCGCACCCCTTCGGAGACAGTCCCCCGTGTCCACTGGCAAAGAATCTCGTTCCGGTGAGTTCGTCGAGAAGGTGGTCAAGGTTCGTCGCTGCGCCACGGTGGTGAAGGGCGGTCGCCGGTTCAGCTTTGCCGGCCTCGTGGTCGTGGGCAACGGCCGGGGAAAGGTGGGCTGCGGCTACGGGAAGGCCAACGAAGTTCCACCCGCCGTTGAAAAGGCGATCAAGGACGGCATGAAGAATCTGATCGAGGTGCCGGTCGAGCATGGCAGCATCCCGCATCGCGTTGAAGGACGGTATGAGACCGCGAAGGTGATTCTCCTGCCCGCAGGCCCCGGAACGGGCATCATTGCGGGGGCTGCCGTGCGGGCGGTCTGCGAGTCGGCCGGCATCCGCGACGTTCTGACCAAGGCTCACGGTTCAACCAACCCGGTGAATCTCGTCAAGGCGGCTCTCGAGGCCCTGAAACAGCTCCGCACCCGGGCTGACGTCGAGCGGCTCCGCGGAATCTCGCTCTCCTGAATCATCCCCCGCTCCACCACCCGCCACGGGCCTCGCGCCTCCGGCAGACCACGGCAGACATGACATGAAGCTTCACGACGTCAACAAGGGCATTCACAAGCACACCAAGCGGTTGCGCGTGGGCCGGGGCCCGGGCTCCGGTCGAGGCCGTACCGCCGGTCGCGGCAACAAGGGGCAAGGACAGCTCGCCGGCTGGTCCTCCCCGGCGATCTTCGAGGGTGGCTGCATGCCGCTCATCCGCCGGATCCCAAAGCGGGGTTTTCACAACGCCCATGGGCTGATCGTCAAGGCGGTGAACATCGGACGGCTGGCCGAGGCCTTTGAATCCGGCGCCGAGGTGACACCCGCCACGCTCCGGTCGTCCGGGCTCGCGAAGGGGATCTGGCAGCAGGTGAAGATCCTTGGTGAAGGGGAGATCGGGAAGGCCCTCAAGGTCTCGGCCCACCACTTCAGCGAGCAGGCCAAGGCCAAGATCCTGGCAGCTGGTGGAACGGTCACGGAGCTGCCTGGCCCGGCTCCCGTGGTCCGCCAGCCGAAGAAGGCGTCGCGGAAGAAGCCGGTCGCCGGGTAGGGTATGGCCTTCCGGTCATCGCGTTCCTCGGAGGAGTCCATCCCGTGCTCGAGAAGCTCCGCGTCATTTTCACGATTCCCGAACTGCGGCAGAAGATCCTGCTGACGCTGGGGCTGCTCGCGATCTATCGAGTGGGCTGGCAGGTGCCGCTCCCGATCATCGACGCGAACGTCATGAACCAGTTCGCCAAGGAGTCAGGCGGGATCGGCGAACTGCTGCGGACCGTCGCGGTGTTCTCCGCGAGCCAGTTGTCCCAGGCGACGATCTTCGGTCTCGGCATCATGCCGTACATTTCCGCGTCGATCATTTTCCAGCTCCTCGGCACCGTCTGGCCGCCGCTGGAGAGGCTGCAGAAGGAAGGCGAGGCCGGGCGCAAGAAGATCAACGAATACACCCGCTACGCGACCGTCGTGATCTGCGTTGTGCAGAGCTGGGCCTACGTCGCCTTCCTCGCCTCGCAGCGAGTTGGCGAGCAGTCGCTCATCTCCCCGGCATTCCTCGTCGACGGCCGGCTGCCCATCTCGTGGCAGTTCGTTGCGGTGATGACGATGACGGCCGGGACGATCTTCCTGATGTGGCTGGGAGAACAGATCGACGAGTTCGGAATCGGCAACGGCATCAGCCTGTTGATCATGGCGGGAATCCTCGCGGGCATGCCGAGCGCCCTGGTGGAGCTCGGGAGCGACACGACGTGGGAACTCGGTGGCGGTGGCGGCAAGATGGGCGTGGAGACGCTCCTTGTCCTGGCGGCTCTATTTGTCGGCGTCGTGGCCGGGGTGGTGTTCATGACGCAGGGGCAGCGGCGGATCCCGACGCAAAGCGCGAAGCACGTCCGTGGCCGCCGCGTCTATGGGGGCACCCGGCAGTACCTCCCGCTGCGCGTCAACCAGGCGGGTGTGATGCCGATCATCTTCGCGAGTTCACTGCTGCTCTTTCCGCAGCTCATTTTTCAATATCTGAGCAACGCCTTTCCGGGAAGCGACATCCTGCGGACGCTGCACGACTCCTTCATGCGCGGCCAGTCGTACCTCTACAACGTCTTCTACATCGCCCTGATCTACTTCTTCTGCTACTTCTGGACTGCGATCACCTTCAATCCGAAGGAGATGGCCGACAACCTCAAGAACTTCGGGGCCTTCATTCCCGGATATCGACCGGGCAAGCGGACCGCCGACTATCTGGAGCGGGTGATGGAACGGATCACCTACGTCGGCGCGGGATTCCTGTCGCTGGTGGCCGTGATTCCCACGATCGTGGGCGGCGCGCTCGGCATCCCGGCCCAGATCGCGAGTTTCTATGGGGGCACCGGGCTCCTCATCGCCGTGAGCGTGGCTTTTGATCTTGTCCAGAAGATCGACAGCCATCTCGTCATGCGAAACTACAGCGGGCTGCTCGAAAAGAGCTGATCGAGGCCCGGGTGGCCCGCCGAGAGCGACCAAGACCTGCCATGCGGATCGTGCTCATCGGGCCACCGGGTGCGGGTAAGGGGACGCAATGCCAGCGGCTCGTGGAGCTGTTGAACGTCCCGCACCTCTCCACTGGAGAGATGCTGCGTGCCGAGGTCAGGGCCCGGACTCCCGCCGGCATGGAGGCCACTGCGTACATGGAGCGTGGGCAGCTGGTGCCCGATCCGATCATCGTCGGCATGGTCAACCGTCGGCTTCAGGCCCCCGACTGTCGCGCCGGCTGCCTGCTCGACGGCTTTCCGCGGACACTTCCCCAGGCGGCAACCCTGGATGATCTGCTCGAGCGGCGGGCGATGAGCGTCGACGGGGTGATCGAACTGGCCGTGCCCCGGGACGAACTCCTGCGGCGCATGCTGGCCCGCAAGCGGGAGGATGACGATCCGGAGATCTTTGCAAGGCGGATCGCCAGTTTCGAGGTGCAGACCGCACCGCTCCTCGATTACTACAACAGTCAGGGGAAACTTGCGTCGATCGACGGCCTCGGCTCGGCCGAGGAGATCTTCGAGCGGGTCAAGTCCGCCGTGAAGCGGTTTGAGCGGGCGACGCACGCACGATGACGGTGGTCGCTCCGCATGGCCCCGGCGGTATACTACCGGGGTCGGGTGGATGCCTTTCGCGTTTGGTCTGGGAGGTGAGTTCGTCGTGGTCAATCTTCGGTCTCCGCGGGAAATCGCGCTCATGCGCCGGGCCGGCCTGGTGGTCTGGGGCGCTCATCAGGTTGCCAGATCGATGGTCAGGCCGGGGGTTACCACGGGCGAGATCGACGCCGCCGTGGAAAACTTCTTCATCGAGCACGGAGCTGTGCCGCTCTTCAAAGGCGTGCCCGGCAAGGTGCCGTTTCCCGCCGTCTGCTGCATCTCGGTGAATGAGGAGGTGGTGCACGGCATCCCCGGCCCCCGCCCGTTGCGTCCCGGCGACGTGGTAAGCATCGATACCGGCTGTAGCGTCGGTGGCTGGTGCGGCGATTCCGCGATCACGCATCCCGTGGGCGAGGTCGATCCCGACGTGCAGCGGCTGCTCGACTGCACGTCAGGGGTGCTCAAGCTGGCGATCGAACTGATGGCAAGCCGCAGCCGTTGGAGCGATGTGGCGACCGAGATGGCCCGCTACGTGCGTGATCACGGGTTCTCCGTCGTGGAAAACTTCGTGGGCCACGGGATTGGTCGAGGCATGCACGAGGACCCGCAGGTCCCGAACTTCTGCACGCCCGCGTTCCGCAAGAATCACGATTTCGAACTGGAGCCGGGGCTTGTGATCGCCGTGGAGCCGATGGTCAACATGGGGTCGAAGAAGGTGAGGCCGTTGGCGGATCACTGGACCCAGTCGACCGTGGACGGCCGGGCCAGTGCCCATTTCGAGCACACGGTGGCGATCACGGAGCACGGGCCGATGGTGCTCACCGCCCCGCCGGCCGCGGGGGAGCGGCTCGAGCCGGTCCAGGCGGCGGGATGACCCGGGGAGGGGCGGTCGCCCCAAATTCCACTCGATTCGCGTCACCCCCTTGTGACCCCACGATCGCGATCTTATAGTCTGAGGCTCGGTTCGAAGTCCCGTTTCCGGTTCCAGGTCCGCCTCGGCCATCGCCACGAGTTCGTCAATGAAGGTCCGCGCCAGCGTCCGTCGGATGTGTGACAAGTGCAAGATCGTCAGGCGCCGCGGCGTCGTCTTCGTGGTCTGCGCCGATCCCAGGCACAAGCAGCGCCAGGGGTGACGGGTCATCGTGGCCGAGTCATCGCCCGATCCGGTGTGCCGGACGGTGCGGAGTCTCCCCTGCGAAGCGGCGGCCGATCCGCGAATGCGAGTCGGCAGGCTTTTGTGGACAACGTGACGGACAACCAGAACTGACAAACGACCAGAACTGACAGCAACAGCTCGTTC
>JBPCTA010000440.1:0-5464 GCA_051006595.1 Pirellulales bacterium | reverse complement strand
GGTAGCCCGGGGGGGGCGCCTACAATGGACAGCGTCAAGAACCCGTTTCTCGGGCAGGTGACTCCCATGCTCGACATTCCTTCTTCGCCACAGGTGCAGCCAGACGCGGAGCCCGCGGCGTTGCCGTGGCATACGATGCCACTCGCCGAGGTGGTGAGTCGCTGCAAGACGGATGCCGTACAGGGGCTGCCCGGACCGGAGGCGGCTCGCCGGCTCGCCGAGCACGGCCCCAACGTGCTCGACGAGGCTCCTTCGCGGCCGTGGTGGCGGACCTTCCTGGCGCAGTTTCAAGAACTGGTGATCTGGATCCTGATCGCGGCGGCCGTGATCGCCGGCAGCATGGGTGACTGGGCCGACACCGCCGCGATCGTGGCGATCGTGCTGGTCAACGCGATCATCGGCTTTCTGCAGGAGGAGCGGGCGCAGAAGGCCTTGGCCGCGCTGCAGCGAATGACGGCGCCGATGGTCCGCGTGATTCGCGATGGCTCGGTGCAGGCGATCCCTTCGAAAGAGCTCGTCTGCGGCGATCGGATCGAACTCGAGGCGGGCGACAACGTGCCGGCGGATGCCCGGATCGTGGAGGCATTTGGGCTCGCTGTTCAGGAGTCGGCGCTCACGGGGGAGAGCGTGCCCGTGGACAAGGAGGTGGCCGAGGCCCTGCCCGCCGACACCCCACTCGGCGACCGCGTCTCTCTCGTGCATGCGGGCACCGTCGTGGCCACAGGAAGCGGGGCCGCGATTGTCGTGGGCACGGGCATGGCGACCGAACTGGGGCGAATCGCGGGGATGCTCGAGCGATCGCCCACCGAAACCACACCCTTGCAGCGGCGGCTCGCCGGATTGGGGCGGATCCTGATCGGGGTGTGCCTGGCCGTGGTCGGCGTGATCTTCGTGCTGGAGCTCGTGCGGGGCGGAGGGCTCGGCGAACTCTGGCGGACCGGCGGCCTGGGCGAGGTGCTGCTTCGGGCCGTCAGCCTCGCGGTGGCGGCGGTTCCCGAGGGGCTGCCGGCAGTGGTCACGCTCGTGCTCGCGCTGGGCCTGCAGCGCATGGTGGCCCGCAATGCACTCGTCCGCCGGCTGCCGAGCGTGGAGACGCTCGGGTCGGTGACCGTGATTTGTTCGGACAAGACCGGCACGCTGACCCGCAACGAAATGACCGTCCGCGAGATCGTGACCGCGGGCCGGCACGACGTTGTCACCGGTGTGGGCTACGAGCCCCGAGGCGAGTTTCATCCGACTTTGACCTGGTCTGGGGGTGAGTCTGGGGTCGGTTTTGGGGGTGAGTCGGCGACGGCTGCCAGGGACGTGGATCGGCGAAAACTGCTCCGGATCGCGGCCCGCTGCAGCACCGCCACGGTGCGTCCCGCGGCCGACGGCGGCGGCTGGCAGGTCGTCGGCGACCCCACCGAGGGCGCGCTCGTCGTGGCGGCAATGAAGGCTGGACTGGCTGCTGTCGACCCTGCGGAGCCGGTCATCTTCGAGATTCCCTTCGATTCGGGACGCAAGCGGATGAGCGTGGTGATTCGCTCGGCCAGCGGCTTGCGGATGCTCGCCACCAAGGGCGCGCCGGAGGCGGTGCTCCAGCGGTGCGCGGCCGAGCAGCGGGATGGCGTCGTCGTGCCGCTCACGGACTTGCGACGCGGGGAGATTCTGGCCTCCGCGGCCGCGCTTGCCGCCCGAGCGCTGCGGGTGCTGTCGCTCGCCTGGCGGGAACTTCCGGCCGACGAGCCGCTCGACGGAGACCCCAGCCGCGTCGAGCGGGATCTCGTGCATGTGGGGCTCGTCGGCATGATCGACCCGCCCCGCGACGAGGCACGGATCGCGGTGCAGCGCTGCCGCTCGGCCGGGATTCGCCCGGTGATGATCACGGGCGACCATCCGGCCACGGCGCTGGCCGTGGGCCGTGAACTCGGGCTGATCGCCTCAAGCGTGGATCGAGTCGTCACCGGAGCCCACCTCGACACCCTCGACGACATGGCCATGAAATCGGTGGCCGCCGAAGCCGGGATCTACGCCCGCGTGTCGGCGGAGCACAAACTCCGCATCGTGCGGGCGCTCCAGGGTCTTGGCAACGTGGTGGCCATGACCGGCGACGGCGTCAACGACGCCCCAGCTGTGAAGGCAGCCGATATCGGCATCGCGATGGGCATGACCGGCACCGACGTCACCCGCGAGGCCGCCGACATGGTGCTCACAGACGACAACTTCGCGTCGATCGTCGCCGCTGTGGAGGAGGGCCGCGGCATCTACGACAACATCCAGAAGTTCATGCACTACCTTCTTTCATGCAATGCCGGGGAGGTGCTCGTGATGTTCGTCGCCGCCGTGGCGGGATGGCCGGCACCGTTGGCCGCGATCCAGATCCTCTGGCTCAACCTGGTCACCGACGGCCTGCCCGCGTTGGCCCTCGGGCTCGAGCCGCCCGAGCCCGACATCATGCAAAGGCCCCCGCGGCCGCCGCAGGAGCCGGTCATCACCTGGCCCCGTGCGGCCCAGATTCTGGCCCACGGGGTGGTCGTCGCTGCCGCGGCCGTCGCCGCCTTCTGGATCACCTGGCAGGGGGATCCCGCGCGGCTGGCCCATGCCCGGACGGTCACCTTCTGCGTGGCCGCCTTCAGCCAGCTCTTCTTTGCGATCGGCTGCCGCAGCGATCGTCGCACGGCGTTTCAGCTCGGCTTCTTCGGCAATCCGTCGCTGCTCCTCGCCGTCGTGCTGTCCGGGCTGCTGCAGATCACCGTGGTGACGGTGCCGCCGGCGCAGTCGGTCTTCGAGGTCGGCACCACGCTCGGACGGGAGTGGGGGCTCGTGATCGCGCTGTCGCTCGTGCCGGTCACGGTGATCGAAGTCGCGAAAGCGGTGGCCGGAATGCGATGGCCTGCCCATTCCCGCGGCTGACGCCGCTGGTGGGCCAACGACCGGACTCCGTGGCCGCTTCCGCCCCGCGGTTCAGACCGCGTAGCCGGTTCGCGACGTGTCGGGCTTCACACCTTCCGGCGTTTCGTCGCTCGCGATGTCAAACCACTCGGGCTTGAACTCGATCCGCGCCTGCGAGGCCGGATTGGCCAGGGCGATGTTGCTCACCAGCGCGATCACGGCATCGGCGATCGCCACCTCAGGCCTGCACCGCGGCTGGTTTTCCGGCGAGGGATTGCGGATGCACCAGGCCCAGTGCTCCATCACCTCGGTGTAGCCACGGGACGGGGGGGCCGCATCGCCCCCCGGCTTGTCGCTGGCCGCATAGCCGCCGCCGCCACTGGCCGTCGTGTCGAGCGTGGGCGCGCCATCCTTCGCCTTGGCAACGGTCACGCGGGTGTCTTTGGCCGAACCCTTGTAGAGCATCACATCCTGCTCGCGTTCGAGCACGAGCGTGCCCTTCGTGCCCATCACCACCTCGCCGTATTCGCCGAAGCCGTTGCCGTTGATCGAGGAGTAGGTGACGACCACCTTCTTGTTCTTGTCTTCCTCGTAGCCCGGGGCGGGATACTCGTACATGCAATAGACATGGTCGTCGATCTCCCGGTCGGCCGGGAAGATGCTCCGGTTGCCCACGGCCGTGACCGTCAGCGGCTTCACCTTCTTGCCCGGCCCATGCATCGCCGACACGAAGATGCCGGCCGCATCGAGTTGATGACTGCCGAGTTCGGCCATCAGGCCGCCGCCGGTGCGATTCCAGAGCCGCCAGCGGATCAGTTCCTCCATCGGTGTGCGGGGCGTGTCGCCCGGCAGCGTGATCTGCGTGTAGCCATACTTCGCGGCGTCGCAGAGGGTGTCGGAGATCTGCGCCTCGAGTTGGCCGATCTTCTTCTGCAGGCCGTCGATGTCGGCGGGCTTGGCGGCGGCGAGATCCTTCTTCCAGCCGGCGAGCCGCTTGGCGAGCGATTCGTCGTCGGGCATCGGCGGCTTCCAGGAATCGTTGCCGGGAAGATTGCCGCGATGCCACTGGGCCCGGATCGAGTGCAGGTCGCCGAGGAGTTTGGCGGTGCCGATCGTGTAGACGGCGTTGTCGTAGAGCACGCTGTAGTGCCGCTGATGCCCGGTCGCCAGGATCTTGCCGGTCTCTCGCGAGACACGTCCCATTTCCTTGCACTCGTGAATGCTGTGGCCCATCAACTTCTCGGTAAGCACATGCTTGCCGGCCCGCATCGCCTTGATGGAGGCCTCGGCATGCAGATGAAGGGGCAGGGCGATGATCACGGCCTCGACATCCTTGTCGGCAAGCAGGTCTTCGTACGCCGAGTAGACCTTCACCTGCTCGCGGGCCGCGTCTTCGGTCGACCACTTGTATTTCGCCATCAGCCCGGGGCGGGCCGCGGTGGCGCTGGGGCTCGAGACGTCGCCATGAAACCCGCGATAGACGTTGTAGGGGCGAATGTCGGCAATCGCGACGACGTTGAGATACTCGGGATTGTGCGCGCCGATCAGCACGCTGCCCTCGTCGCCCGTGCCGAGCACGCCGACCCGCAGCGGATTGCCCACACTCTTGCCGTAGCCGAAGTAGATCGACCCGAGGCCAGCGCCACTGGCCAGACCGGCAGCGACCGTGCCCCCGAGAAAATCCCGCCGAGTGATGTTTACCGCGTCGGTAAAGTTTTCCTTGCCGATTGTTTTCTGCTGTTCGGTCAGGTTCATGGGGGCACCTTCGAGGGCTCAGCGGATATGGTCGTTTTGGATGTGGTTGGTCAGTGAGTCTGGTTCAGCGAGTCGGACGTTCAGGGCCCAGCGGGCACCACTGGCGTACATAATAGTCGAGGCCGCTCCAGCCTCCCGTGGGCATGGCGGCGATGACGAGCAAGGCCGCCACCTCCACCCACTGATCGTACGTAGGCTGAGCTCCGGCGGCCCAAAAGGGCTGGGTGGCAATCACGCTGGCCAGGAAAAACACCCCGCCCATGGCATTGAACTTGGTGAGGAGCCCCAGCACCAGGCAGGCTCCGATCGTGACCAGCGACCAACTCACGAACCGGTCGCCCCGCCAGAGGGCCGTTGGCTCTGCGGCGGTGGCGGCCCGACGCCGGTCGGCAGCCGAGGGCAACTGGGCATCCCAATCCGCCACGAGTTTGTGGCCAATGGCCGCGGCATCCCTCATCCAGCCCGCCGCCTGACCCCCCAGTTCCTTCTTCTTTTTGGTGACCCGCTCCCGTTCGAAGGGGATTTCGGCCGCCCCGGGCTTTCGCTCCATGCCCTCGAGCCGCCTCGTTTGAAGCCGGTAGTCGGCGAGGTCCTCCTCGATGTCGGCGGCATAGGCGGCCAGTTCCTCCCGAGCCGATTCCAGACTTTTTTCGGCAGTCGCCCGCAGGTCAGGAGACAGCGAGGCCCGCTTGGCACGGGCGTCGAGCAGTGCCTTCCATGAGCCGACGACGCTCTCCTGCCACGCCTTCGAGGCCTCGGCGACCGAGCGGCCGTCAGCGGCGCCGAGCGTGGCAGACCACTCGCCGGTCTGCGGCAGCGCCGAGCGATACCAGTC
>JBPCTA010000439.1:0-3305 GCA_051006595.1 Pirellulales bacterium | reverse complement strand
GTACTGATCCTTGTCCCACTGCTCGTCGATGGGGGCCCCCGTGATCTTGCCCCGGTTGACGAACAGCTTCCCCTTCTCCCCCTCGAACAGGATGCCGTTGTCGCTGCGGCTGTCGATCACCATCTCGACGCCGCTCGGGAAGGTGCATGTCACGGCAAAGTCGTGCGACGTGTTGTAGCAGTCATCGACCGTGGGATAGCCGTCCTTGAAGGGCACAGGATGCTTCGCATCGCTGCCGTCGATCGTCGTCGGCCCCTTGCCCTTCGAATCCTCGCGAAGCGCCCACTGAGCGATATCGACATGGTGGGCGCCCCAGTCGGTGAACTTGCCGCCCGAATACTCATACCACCATCGGTATTCGTAATGGCAACGCTTCTCGCGAAAGTCGACCATCGGCGACTGGCCGAGCCACATCTCCCAATCGAGTTCCTTGGGCGGTTGCTCGACCGGAAACGGGCCGCCCGTCGGGCTCCCGTTGATGCCGACGGTGACCTTCTTGATGTCGCCGAGCAGGCCCTTGTGGACCATGTTGACGGCCCGCAGGAAGAGTTCCTTCTGGCTCCGCTGCTGGGTGCCGATGAAGAACTGGAGATGCGGAAACTTCTCAGCCGCCGCCCGCGCGAGTCGATTCTCCTCGAGCGTGAGCGAGAGAGGCTTCTGGCAGAAAACATGCTTGCCGGCCTGCAGGGCCTCGATCGCGATCTTCACGTGCCACTGGTCGACCGTGACGATGCTCACCACGTCGATGTCGTCGCGATCGAGCACGTGGCGGTAGTCGCGATACACGTCGGCCCGACACTTCCCCGACTGGTCGTCGTTGCGGCACCGCTCGGCATGCCGGTTATCGACGTCGCAGACGGCCAGGATGTCGCCGAACGCTGCGTGGGCCTGGGCGTCGCCCGTGCCCATTGAGCCGGTGCCGATGCACCCGATTCGCGGCCGGTCGTTGGCGGAGGCGTTGGCAAACGCAGTCGTGGTCCACGCGAACGACGGCACGAAGCCACCGGTGATCGCGGCCGCACCACCGAGCGAACTCGACAGAAAACCGCGCCTCGAGGCACCACGAAGACGTGTCATGCACTGGACTCCCGAAAAGCGCAACCTCAGGGCAAGATCTCCACCCTGTCCAATCGTTGCCACCTTACGACATTTCGACGATCCCTCCCAGTCGGCTGCCTGCTCTGAACGGGAGTCACGCCCATGGGTTTATCTGGCGGTCGGCCGCGGGCCGCCCTGGCGCGCGGCTCTCGACTGCCCATGCCCGTAAAAGCCGACCGGCCGAAAGGCCGCGGGCAAACCGCTCGGCATGAGGACTCAATCCGGGTGCACCCCACGCCTCACGGCGTTGGGCTTGTACGGACACCCCACCGGATTCGTCTGACAGCAGTCCTATCCGGGCTCCAGCGACCCCAGCATCTCGATCATCGCTTCGACCTCGGCCGACGTGACGCGGTCGATCTTTCGGGTGGCGGACACGAGACAGGTGTCACGCAGGATCGTGGCGTCGATCGCCGCCAGCCCGCGATACCGACGGGTGACGACATTCCCGCAGACCTGCATCTCGGCGGCGAGCGCCGCCAACTGGCGATCTGAAAACGCATGCCGCACCGTCGGCTCGCCAGCGACGGCCACCTCGCCCCACGGCGGCCTCACGACCTCGACACGGCCTGCGTCGAGGAGTTGAGGCATCCAGCGGTGGAAAAACATCAGCAGCAGCACCCCGCAATGGATGCCGTCGGCGTCGGGGTCCATGAGCACGAGGATCCGTTCATACCGCAGGCCGGCCGCATCGAACTGCGGCTCGATCCCGGTGCCGATGGCCGCGGTGAGCGCGGAAAACAGCGGATGTCCGGCGACCTTCCCCCGGCTCGCCTTCACCGCATTGAGGGGCTTGCCCTGCATCGGCAGGACCGCCTGCCACCGCCGATCGCTCACCCGACAGACCGAGGCCGCTGCCGAATCCCCCTCGACCACGAAGAGTTCGGCTCCGGAACCGGGGCCGTGGGCCACGCAATCGACGAGTTTCACGGGGCCGCCATACCGCTCGCGGGAAATCCTCGTCATGCCGCTGACCCGTCAGTTGCCAGACCGAATGCCATGTGGCATCCTGAAATCTAGCGGGTTTACCGACAAACGGCTCGCATTCATTTTTGGAACCGCTCCTGACCGCGTGAACTTCCTGTCGACCGCCTGCGTCCGAATGCTCGGACGATGCGACGGGATGTGGTCAGCCTTCTCCGGTTCGCGCGGCTGAGGCCGCCACGGCCTGCCTGATCCGTCTGCTGTTCGCGCCGTTCGTTCATACCAGCCCCGGCAGGCCTCGCGGTTCCCGCGGTTTACCATCCGAGGTCTGCCATGAACGCTTTGCCTGCTGTGCTTCGTCGAGGCATCCGCCGTCTGCTCGTCGTCGCCACCGTTGTTTCAATCGCCGGGATGCTCCCGACCGACGCCCGCGCCGGAACGATCGTCCACTTCAACACGAACGTCGTCGGGTTTGACGTCGAGCTCTTCGACACGGAGATGCCGATCACGGTGGCCAACTTCCTCTCGTACGTGTCGGGCAGCTCATACTCCTCCACGCTCATCCACCGCAGCACGACCTACAACCCGGCCGACATCCAGATCATCCAGGGGGGCGGTTACCTGCTCTCGGGCTACCAGATCCTGCCGGTCGCCACGAGCGCACCGATCGTGCTTGAGTCGGGCACCACGACGAACGTCCGCGGCACGATCGCCATGGCCCGGGGTGCAGCGACCGACAGTGCCACCAGCCAGTACTTCTTCAACGTCCAGAACAACCCGGCCCTGAATGGCAACTACGCCGTGTTCGGCCGGGTGGTCGGAGTGGAGGGCCTCGCGGCACTCGACACGATCGGGGCCGTGCCCGTCTACGACGTGAGCGTGCAGCTTGGTTTGGCATTCTCCGAACTCCCGCTCACAAGTCCGTCGCTCGATCCGAGCAGCCTCGTGATGGTCAACAGCGTGGCTGCGGTGCCGGAGCCATCCGCGACGATGCTCGCGGCGTTCGGGATCGCTGCCGCTGCCTGCGCCGCCTCACCCCGCCGGCGCGGGCGATCGCGATGAGGGACGCGGTCCGCGGGCCGCACCCACGTCCGAGCGATCGAGCCCGTGGAGATCGCTGGCGGTTCTGATACCGAGGACAGGGCTCGAGACGGTGCCGTTTCGAGCGCCGGTGAACGATGGCCACACAGCCGGCGGTCAAGCGGCGGGGTTGTCGCTCGCGATCGTCTCGACGGTGGCCGCGCGAGGCAGTAGCCCGCGGCCTCACCAGCCGATTCGCAGGG
>JBPCTA010000438.1:0-4140 GCA_051006595.1 Pirellulales bacterium | reverse complement strand
GAAGCGGGGCGACTCGGCGTCACGCGCCAGTCAATCATCAAGGTTTGGATTGCCGAGCGGCTCGCCGCTACAGCGGGGGCTTAGGCTGATCCACAGAAAAGGTGAGCCCGGTCCATGGCACTTCCACACCGGTCCTCCGGCTGACGGACTGCCCTTGAGCCGCCAGATCGGGCGTTGTGGGAGTCCGGACGCGTTTTCCGCGAGCACCCCGCACCTCCTGCGGTGGCGATTATCTGGCCTCGGCGTAGGCTGCGTCCCAGCTCGCCGTTTCCCGGCAGGCGTGGGTCGCGTCCGGCACCAGTCAGAGGCTGTGGATGTCGAACACGGGCAGCTCTTGCGTCGCGGAAGCCGATCGGGTGATCACCCCTCTGCGGGTTGCCTGGCCCGCGGTGGCCTTTCCCACGACCACTCTCGGAGACGATCGCCTGCTGCTGGGCTCAGGCGAGCGGAGCGAGAGGCTCGAACCGTGCGGTGAAGTGCCGCAGAAAAGGCGGGTCGTGGACGAGACGCATGCCCCGTAGGCTCTCCTTACGCCGCACGACGTCGGTCACGCCCTCGAGGATGTAGTCGAAGTGGCTCTGCGTGTAGACCCGCCGCGGAAAGGCGAGCCGCACCAGTTCCATCGCGGCGGGAGTGAATCCGCCGCCGCCATCGAACCTGCCAAACATCGCCGAACCGATCTCGCAGCCTCGGATACCCTCGGCCAGGTAAAGTTCGCACACGAGCGATTGCCCGGGAAACTCTGCGGGTGGAATGTGGGGCAGAAAGGTCCGAGCGTCGATGTAGACCGCATGCCCGCCGGGCGGCTGCACAGTCGGAATCCCGGCGGCATTCAAGCCCTCAGCAAGATAGCGGGTGACCGCCAGACGATACTCGAGGTAGCGCTCATCGAGCACTTCCTCCAGCCCCACGGCCATCGCCTCGAGGTCGCGTGCCGCAAGGCCGCCGTAGGTCGGAAACCCCTCGGTGAGAATCAGGAGCGACCGCAGGCTCTCGACCCACGCACGGTTTCGAAGGGTGATAAACCCTCCGATGTTCACCAGGCCGTCCTTCTTAGCGCTCATCGTGCAGCCATCGGTGAGCGAAAAGATCTCCTCGGCGATGGCCCGCACGGTCCGGTGCCGTTCCGCCTCCTCACGGAGTTTGATGAAGTAGGCATTCTCTGCGAATCGGCAGGCGTCGAGAATGAAGGGAATGCCGTGCCGCCGGTAGATGGCCGACGCGTTGCGGATGTTTTCGAGTGAGGCCGGCTGGCCACCGCCGGTGTTGTTGGTGATCGTCAGCATCCCAAACGGGATCCTTGCGGCCTCGTCGCGGCAGAGGTTTTCGAGACGGGCGAGGTCTATGTTGCCCTTGAACGGATGGCGGGATGCCGGGTCGCGGCCGTCCGCGATGACGAGATCGATCGCCTCACCGCCAACGTGCTCGATGTTGGCCCGAGTGGTGTCAAAGTGATTATTGGAGGGAATCTTCATCCCGGGCCGCACGAGAGCCTGACAGAGGAGACGTTCGGCGGCCCGGCCCTGATGCGTGGGGATCACGTGCTCGTGTCCCGTCAGCGATTGGACCACCGACTCGAGCCGTTTGAAGCTTCGTGAGCCGGCATACGACTCGTCGGCGACCGTCATTGCGGCCCACTGTGCCGCGCTCATAGCAGTCGTGCCGGAATCGGTCAGGAAATCGAACGTGACGTGCTCCGCCGCCAGCAGGAAGAGGTTGTGCCCCGCTTCACGCAACAGCGGCAGCCGCTCTGCTCGCGACAAAAGCGCGAGCGGCTCCACCCTCTTGATCTTGAACGGTTCGATGATCGTCCGGTGTTGCTTCATGCTCGTCACGACGGCACCACGGTGGATGGCCTGAGAAAGCCAGAGGCAGACCCTGCTCGGCTCACGGCTGGATGCGTGTCGGCCTGTCCTCACCCATCGCAGTCCACTGCCGGCCGACCTGCTCCGGCGAGGTGGGGAAGGGCACCTGCGGAACCTGGAAGCCGATTTCCTTGGTCCTCAGTGCCCGCAGCTGGTCCGCCCCAACGTCGTACTTTCGGTCTCGCTCCGCCAGCAGTTCCTTGTTGACCTGCTCATCCCCCATGAGTGACCACATCAGCAGCGGCTCTCCCATCGGAACGGGCGTCGTTGGGTCTGGCCAAGTGTGCCACGTCTTGCCCCACGTGGTGAGTATGAACTTCATGAACTTCATCTCCTCGTCAGCTTTCATCTCCGGACCCACCAGGCCGCCGCCGAGCACTTCATAGGTGTGGGGATGCCAGTACCGCTGCTCGGTCTCGGGCAACGTGCGATAGATTTCGTCGGGAATGATGTATTCCACGCCGAGAAGCCGGGCGTTTTTCTCGGCCGACTCATAGAGCAGGCACTGGTGCATGCCGCCGGCGATGTGTCCGCAGTAGTGCTCCGTGATGAGCTGAAACTTCGGGTTGTTTTTGGCGACGTGGATGCCGCAGAAATGCAGATGGACGTTCTCGACGGGTGGCATTGCCGTCTTTCTGCCATGGTTGCCGTGGCCCTCATGATCGTCGGCATGGGCCGCACCCTGGACCGTTGCCCCGAGTCCAAGCGATCCGACGGCACGCAGGAGATCTCGACGATCCATGGGATGCAACCCTTCAAGAAGCAGGGTTTCGAAGCGGGAGATCGCGACATGCCTTCCCGGAGCTATCAGAATCGCGTCTCCGAATCGCTCATACCCCCCTCTCCTTCGTGCTGCAGTGGCGGCTGCGAAGCCACATGGAGGGCCGCGGTCAGGCGTCCGCCACGCGCCCGACCTCAAGCAGCGGGATGCGCTCTGCAGAATGACACAGGAGGAATCGATCGCGAGGCCAACATCGCCCAGGCCGAAGGGATAAGGGGTATCCCGGTCAATGGCACCTCGGCAGGCATGGTCCGGCTGATGGGCAGCTCGTGAGCCCTGGTCGATAGCCCCCTGGGCAATGCAGAGTCGAGGGATTGCCGCTCGCTGTTGCCCCCGCTGCGGCGGCGTCTTTCTGGCGGCGGCGCAGACCGGCTCCGAGTCGGCCATTGTTTGTTGATGGGCCCCGGCTCTGTGGCGAACGCGATCAGCCGCGTGTCGGCCCGCAACTTTCTCCGAACCTCGCCGTTTAACAAGGCGGCACGACCTGCCACAGGCGGGCCGTGTGTTTTTTTGGGTCCGAATCGACTCCGCGGGAGGTCCGGATGACGAACCGCTTGGTGGGCGTGGTGCTCGTGCTTGAGTGGGTGACATGCCTCGGGGTGGTGTGGGCCCAGCCGCCGGCAGCGGGCCTCCGCAAGCCGCAGATGTCGGACACGATCCGGGCGAACATCTACGCGGACAACAACTTTCAACTGTTTGTCAACGGCGAACTGGTCGCGGTCGATTCGATCGCATTCATTCCCCACAACGCGATCTCAGTCGATCTTTTGCCGACGTACCCGATGACGATCGCCGTGCTGGCCCGCGACAATGCCGATCCCAAAACAGGCATGGAATACGCCAACACGAACATCGGCGACGGCGGCTTCATCCTCAAGTTTGGCGACGGCACGGTCACCAATGCATCCTGGAAGGCGAAGTGCTTTTCCCACGGCCCCGTCGGCGGCGACACGCGGAACCCGCGAGTGGAAAACACGCCTCTGCCGGCCGACTGGTTTGCGGTGGACTATGACGACAGCGGCTGGAAGCAGGCCCGAGAGTTCACCGAGCAGGAGATCGACCCCAAGCAGCCCTTCTACGACACCGACTTCAAGGGGGCGAAGTTCATCTGGACTGACGACGTGAAGCTCGACAACACGGTCGTGTTCCGCCACAAAGTCGCCCGCCCGCCCGACGGCCGGGAGCGGCCCGACTTCTCGAATCTCAACAACGAGGTGCCGCAGGGGCCGCCCAAGGGAGGCGGACGGCGCGGCCCTGGAGGACGGCCTCGATGAACGCACTCCGAGGCGCAACGCCTGGGTCGTTCGTGACGTGGCTCTGCGGCTGGAACGCGTTGGCGGCGGCGGCCGACTGGCCCCCTCCTCGCGGTCGCGCCGGCATGTAGCTGCGCGCGGTAACGGACACTCGCCGCCGCCTCCATCCGGCGTTTCGGCGAGTCACCCTCGGCCATACTCGTCCGCATCCGGCGGGGCTGAAGCACCGAGCGGCCCGCGT
>JBPCTA010000437.1:0-7212 GCA_051006595.1 Pirellulales bacterium | reverse complement strand
CGGCCGGCGTGTCGCCTGCCAGCGCCGGCTTTGACGTAACGATCACGGTGGAACCGCCGAAGGGCTCGATCTTCATCCCCGCGCGGTGCAGCGTCTCTGCATGCTCGCTCACGAGCTCGAGATCGGCGGGCGCGAGGTCGAGCTTCTCGGGCACGAGGAGCGGCTGCACCTCGAGCCCGCCCGTCTCGACCGACGCCTTGAGCTTCTCGTAGAGCAGCCGTTCGTGCAGGGCATGCTGGTCGATCACTTCGATGCCGGCGGCGCTCTCCACGATGAGGTAGCGATCGTGCATCTGCACGGCGAGTTCGTCGCCGGCAGCCGGCGGCAGGGCCTCGTCCCGCTCCCAGGCGGGAGCCGTTGTCGGAGCCGATAGCGGGGCCGACGACGGGGCAGGTGCGAACGGCGGCAGGGCAGGGGACCGGCCCGTGTCCTGAGGCCAAAGGCCGGCGACCGGCGGCCGCGGTGAGGCCCCCGCGAATGGCTCAAACTCGGGGAGCCGGGGGGCGGCCGGCTGTGGCGAGAGCCGCGGAGGCTCGAGCCGGGTGACCATGCTCTCGGTGAGGAACCGCGACCGCAGCGCCGAGAGCACGAGCCGATAGAGCCGCGACGGCTCGCGAAACCGCACTTCCATCTTCGCCGGATGCACGTTGACATCGACTGAATCGGGGGGCAGTTCAAACGACAGGAATACGATTGGCTGGCGGCCCGACAAGAGCAGGCCTCGATAGGCCTCCTGCACGGCGTGCAGGATCGATCGATCACGGAACGGCCGGCCTCCGACGAAGAGATGCTGAAGACGCGTGCTGGCCATATCGTCCTCGGGACGGCCCACGAAGCCGTGCACCGAGATCTCGCCGTCGTCGGCTTCCACCTCGATCAGCCTGTCGCCGAGCGCAGCGCCGTAGAGGTCGGCGATCCGCGTCCGCCACGAACCTGCCGCGGGCAAGTCATGCACGCGGCGGCCCCGATCCGCCGACGATGGATTGTGCGTCAGGGAAAACGCGACGCCCGGATGGGCCAGCGCCGTCCGCACGAAGGCCTCTGAGGCATGCGACCACTCGGTCTGGGAGGAACGGAGAAAAGCCCGTCGGGCCGGCACGTTGCCGAACAACTGGTGCACCTCGACCGTCGTTCCCACGGCGCACCCATCGGGAGCGACCTCGCCAGCCGCGCCGCCATCGACCGTGAGCGTGGCGCCGGTGCCCCCGGGCGTGCGGGATCGAATCACGACCCGCGACACCTCGGCAATGCTCGCCAGGGCCTCGCCTCGGAAGCCCAGCGTGCCGATCCGCTCCAGATCCTCGGCCGTCCGAAGCTTGCTCGTGGCATGCGCCGTCACGGCGAGCGGCAAATCCTCGGTCTCGATACCGCCGCCATCATCAACGACCCGCACCAGCGCGACGCCGCCCTGTTCGAGCGTGACGTCGATCCGATTCGGATCCGCGTCGAGGGCATTCTCGAGGAGTTCCTTGACCACGCTGGCCGGACGCTCCACCACCTCGCCGGCGGCGATCCGGTTGACGACCGACATCGGCAGTTGATGGATGCGTCCCATGCGGTGGCCGGCTCAGGAAAGCTGGTATTCCTTGATCTTCCGGTAGAGCGTCCGCTCCCCGATGTTGAGCAGATCCGCGGCCTGCTCGCGATTGCCACCCGTGAGTTTCAGCGTCTCGGCGATGAAGATCCGCTCGACTTCCTCCAGCGGCCGGCCCACAAGGGCCGACAGTCCCGCATGCATGTCGATGCCAGACGCCGGGGCAGCGATGGCCACATCGGGCTCGAGCTCCAGCGGCAGGTCGTCCACGTCCAGCGTCTCGTCGCAGTCCACCACCACCATGCTCTCGATCACGTTCTTGAGCTGGCGGACATTGCCGGGCCAGGGATACGAACCGAGCTTGACCCGCGCCGGCAACGACATGCCCTTGATCGTCTTTCCGTGCCGCCTGGCAAACTGCTTGACGAAATGCTCGATCAACAGCGGAATGTCAGCGGCCCGATCCCTGAGGGACGGGATTCCGATCGTCACCACCTTGAGCCGATGGTAGAGGTCGCTGCGGAAGATGCCGCTGGCGATCGCCTCCTCGAGATTGCGGTTGGTGGCCGACAGAATCCGCACGTTGACCCGGACGGGGGTGTTGGACCCGACGCGGGTGATCTCGGCCGACTCGAGCACCCGCAGAAGCTTGATCTGCGTCGCCATCGGCATGTCGCCGACCTCGTCGAGAAACAGCGTGCCGCCATGGGCGTATTCGAACTTGCCGATCCGGTCGCTCGAGGCGTCGGTGAAGGCGCCGCGGACATGGCCGAAGAGTTCGCTCTCGAGGATGTTCTCGCTCAGGGCAGCGCAGTTGAGCGCCACGAAGGGCTTGTTCTTCCGCGGGCTGTTCTGGTGGATGGCCTGGGCGACGAGTTCTTTGCCGGTGCCGGTCTCCCCCTGGATTAGCACGGTGGCATCGGTGGGGGCGATTCGTTTGAGTCGCTCGATCAGCCCGAGCATCAGGGGACTCGAGCCAATCACGCCCTCGAAGCCGAACTTCTCGTCGAGTCGGCGATGGAGTTCCTGGTTTTGACGGCGGAGCCGGACGCCCTCGGCCGCCTTCTCCACCGCTGCCCGCAGGTGGGCCATGTCGAGCGGCTTCTGCAGGTAGGTGAAGGCGCCCTGCTGCATCGCCGACACCGCGGAGGGAATCGTGCCGTGGCCGGTGACCACGATCACCTCGGTGTCGGCCGACGCCTTCTTCGCCCGTGAGAGAATCTCGAGGCCGCCAATGTCGTTCATCATCAGGTCGGTGACGACGATGTCGAACTGATCCGACTCGATCCGGCGGCTGCCCTCCAGACCGCTGCCCACCACCGTCACCTGGTGGCCGAGCCTGCCGAGCACCTCGCCCATCGTGCGGGCGTGGACGATATCGTTGTCGACCACGAGCACGCGGATCGTGGACACCCCATCCGCGGCCGTCGTCGCTTCGCCCGCCATCGGGGCGGCCGGCGTGCCGCTGCGCGAATCACGCTGCGGATCGACAATGGGGGAGGATGCGGGAGAAGAATCCATGAGAGCGATGGTACGAAGCCGCTGGGGCAGGCGTCCAGTTGCCGCGGCGGCTACGCCGGCGGCGCGACCCGGGGGCGTCCGGATGGAGGAAGCCGAGGGGGCGCCGGAAGCCAGATCGTGACCTTCGTGCCACGGCCCGGCGCGCTCTCGACATCGATGGTGCCGCCGTGGGCTTCCACGATCTTCCTGGCGGTGGGCAGACCGAGCCCGGAGCCTCCCTGCTTGGTGGTGTAGAAGGCGCCAAACACCTTTCCGAGCGTCTCGGCATCCATGCCGGGGCCGGTGTCGATCATCTCGAGCAACACGCCCAGGCCCGACGGCCGAGTCCGCACGACGAGCTGCCCGCCCCCCTCCATCGCCTGCACGGCGTTGATCAGAAGGTTGAGCAGCGCCGAGCGGAAGGTCTCGCGGTCGAGCCGCACCGCCGGCAGCCCCGGATCGAGATACCGCACGATGTCGACGCCCGCCTCGCGGCCGCGGATCGCGAAGAAATCGAGCAACTGCTCGATCTCGGTGTTGAGATTGCCCGGCTCGAGCGTCAACGACTCCTGGCGGGCGAAGTCGAGAAAGTCGCCGAGCAGCTTCTCCAGGCGATCGCACTCCTGCCGCACGAGATCGATCTTCGCCTTGGCACGGCGGTCGCGCTGCTTCGAAGGCGAGTCGGGATCGGCGCTCTCGAAATCCTCCGCGAGCAGTTCCATGTTGAGCCGGATCGTGGACAGCGGGTTGCGGATCTCGTGGGCGAGGCCGCCCACGAGAGCCGCAAACTCTGCATATGTCTCAGCCCGCGAGCGGTCTTGTTCGTCGTCGGACGGCATGCCCGGCTCCGCTTTTACGACTGCCCGTGGGTGAACGTCACTCCGGCGCCGCGTTGCCCGCGGCCTCGGCCTGCTCCCGCATGGCCGCCTTGCGGCTGAGCTTGACGCGGTCCTGGTCGTCAACGGCGATCACCTTCACTCGCATGACGTCGCCGACGCGGCAGAAGTCGCCGACACTCTTCACGAAGTCGTCGGAAAGCTCGCTCACGTGGCAGAGACCGTCCTTGCCGGGCACCAGTTCGACGAAGGCACCAAAGTCTTTGATGCTCGTGACCCGTCCCTCGTAAATCCGGCCGACCTGAATCGAAGCGGTGAGGCCTTCGACCTGTGCCATGGCCGCCATCGCGCCTTCAGCGTCGTGGCTGGCCACGGTGACCGTGCCGTCGTCCTCGACGTCGATGCTCGCACCGGTCTGCTCCTGGATCGCGCGGATCGTCTTGCCGCCCGGGCCGATGAGGAGGCCGATCTACTGGGGATCGATACGGGTCCGCAGCAGTCGCGGCGCCCAGACCGAGATCTCCGGACGCGGCCGGCGGATCGCCGACAGCATCGACCGGAGGATATCGAGCCGTGCATCGCGAGACTGCCGCAGCGTCGCCTCGACGATCGCCGGCGAGATGCCGGTGATCTTGAGATCGAGCTGGATGCCCGTGATTCCGTTCTGCGTGCCGGCGATCTTGAAGTCCATGTCGCCGTAGTGGTCTTCGTCACCGATGATGTCGGTGAGCAGCACCCAGCGATCGTCGCTCTCCTTGACGAGTCCGACCGAAATGCCGGCCACCGGATGGGAGATCGGCACGCCGGCGGCCATCAGGCCGAGGGTGGCGCCGCAGACGCTCGCCATCGAGCTCGAGCCATTCGACTCGAGGATGTCGGAGATCACGCGGATCGTGTAGGGAAACACGTCCGGGTCGGGCAGCACGGGCTTCACGCTCCGCTCGGCGAGCGCCCCGTGGCCGAACTCGCGCCGGCCCGGACCGCGGATCGGACGCACCTCACCGACTGAGTAAGAGGGGAAGTAGTAGTCGAGCATGAACTTCTTCGAGTATTCGTCGATCAGCCCGTCGACCCGCTGCTCATCCCGGCCGGTGCCGAGCGTGATCGTGACGAGTGCCTGGGTCTCGCCGCGCTGGAAGAGCGCCGAGCCGTGCACCCGGGGGAGCATGTCGACCTCGCAGTGGATCGCCCGGAGAGTCTTGTGGTCGCGACCGTCAGGACGCCTGCCCTCGAGAATCAGCTCGCGGACAGCCCGCTCCTGAAGCCCGTGCCAGACATGCGAGAAGTCGGCATCACTGATGCCCCCCGCCGCACCCGGCTTGAAATCAAAAGCCGGCTCCGTCGGAGCGACCGCGGCCTTGGCCTTCTCCTTGAGCGCCTTCACGGCCTGGTTGCGATCCGCCTTCACGGCTGCGGAGTTGGCTGCCTTGAGCTCGCCGAGGAAGTCGCGGGTGAGGCGATCGCGGAGAGCCGAGTAGTCGGCGAGCACGTATTCCTTCTTGGGCTTGCCGGCCTTGCCGACGAGCTCGTCCTGCATCTCGCAAATCACGCGGATGACGCGATGCGCCTCTTCCAGCGCCTGGAGCATCCGATCCTCGGGCATTTCCCGGGCGAAGCCCTCGATCATGCAGATCGCGGTCGGGCTGCCGGAGACGACGAGATCGAGATCGCTCTCCTCGAGCTGGTCGATCGTGGGAAACGGCACGAACCGTCCGTCGATCTGGGCCAGTCGCACGCTGCCGATCGGGCCGTGGAAGGGCAGAGGCGAGATGCTGAGGGCCGCCGACGCGCCGATCATCGCCAGCACGTCGGGATCGTTCTGCCGGTCGCTGGCCAGCACGTTGGCCTGAATCTGGACCTCGTCGAAGAAGCCCTCCGGAAAGAGCGGCCGGATGGGGCGGTCCATGAGCCGGGCCGTGAGCGTTTCCTTGAGCGTCGGCCGGCCCTCACGCTTGAGGAAGCCGCCGGGGAACTTGCCGGCAGCGGCGACCCGCTCGCGGTAGTCGCACGTCAGCGGAAAGAAATCGATACCGGCACGGGGCGCTCCAGTGGCCGAGGCCACGAGCACGACCGTATCGCCGTAGCTGACGAGCACGCTGCCCGCCGCCTGCTTGGCCAGAAAGCCTGTCTCGATCGCGAGCACCTGGTCGCCGATCTGCCGTTCAACACGCTGTTTCAAAGTATTTCCCTTCCTTCCCTTCGTGCCCGCACCTGCGAAGGCGACCACCATGACTGCTCACGGAGGCCACACAACCATCCGTACTGCCAGTCTCACAAAGCGCCCGGGCGACCCTCTTCCGTGCGGAATCAAAACCCCGGGCGCGAAGACGCACCTCGAGGAAGACCGCACCAATCAACGCCAGCCACCGGCTTCGCCAGACGTACCGAATGCACGCCAGACGCAGCCCGTTACTTGCGGATTTCCAGGCGACGGATGATGTCCAGATACCGCTGCGGTGCAACCCGCTTGAGGTAGTCGAGAAGTCTGCGGCGACGGCTCACCATCATCAGCAAACCCCGCCTGCTGGCGAAGTCTTTGGAGTGCTTCTTGAAGTGACCCGTCAGGTGCGAGATCCGCCCGGTCAGGAGGGCGATCTGGATCTCAGCTGAACCGGTGTCGGCAGTTCCCCGCCGATTGGCACCGATCAACTCTTGTTTGCGTTCTTTCGTGAGCGACATCAGCCGACATCCACCCGTCACGAGTGGCATTGATTGTTGAAGTTAGGATCGTGGGCCAGAGTGTAGCGATGAGCCGGAAAAATGCAACTGCCTCGCGTCTCAGACCGGCGTGGCCGCGGCCGGACTGCGAGTTTTTCGGCGAATCCCCTGACGAACACCTTGGGGCGTATGAACCACGTCCCACACCAGGCCGAGCTTCTCCATGGCCGTGATCACCCAGTAGGTCGGATCGAGCTCCCACCAGCGGTGGCCATGAGCGGCCATCCGTTGATAGGCGTGGTGGTTGTTGTGCCAGCCCTCGCCAAAGGTCAGCAGGGCCACCCACCAGCAGTTGCGGGAGCGGTCGGGGCAGTCGAAGTTGCGGTAGCCGAAAGCGTGGGTGGCGGAGTACACCAGCCAGGTGACGTGGTACACGAGCACCAGGCGCAGCGGGATCGCCCACAGCACCAGCCCCAGGCCGCCGCCATGGACGCCGGCGTGCTGGCCATAGAGATAAAGCGCGACGCCCAGGGGCAGTTGCAGCAGCAGGAACCAGCGATCCAGCCAGCGGTAGAACGGATCCCGCTCCAGATCGCCGGTGAAGCGATGGATCTCGCGCAGGGCCGGGATCTCGTGGAGCATCCACTCGCTGTGGGCCCACCAGAGGCCGCGGGCGGCGTCGTG
>JBPCTA010000436.1:0-4277 GCA_051006595.1 Pirellulales bacterium | reverse complement strand
GCTACGCCCAGATCGCCTGGCCCCAGCTGGTGCAGTCAGCCGATCTCCTCGGCCCGGAGGTGACGACCCTCGTCGCCTACGCCCATGCGGGACTGCTCGCCTGGTGTGCGCGGCTCTTCATGCGTGGCGACGAGCGATCGTTCGTGGCGAGGATCCTCTCACCCCCGCCCGCGGTCATCGCGGCGGCCGGGCTCTGCATCGCCAATCTGGCGTATGGGGCCTGGGCCATGGCCCACTGGACCCGCGTCGCCGCCGCCGCCCCGCGCATCGAAGTCGCGCTGGTTCAGGCAAACCCCGAGGAGCCGGACGGGGTCGAAGCCCTCCGCACGCTGACGGAGTCGACGTGCGCCAGCACTGCCGGGCCTCCTGGGATCGTCTGCTGGCCGGAGAGCAGCGGTGGGTGCTACGACGACCGGCTCGAATCGTTTGCCGATCCCGACGAGGTCGCCCGACTGGTGCGGGAACCCACCGCCTGCCTTCGGCCTCTCGACAACCCGCCCTGCCCGATCCTGTTCGGAGGCAAGTTCTACCGAGGACACCCCGACAGGCCGCGGGCGCTCTACCAAAGCGGGATCCTGGTCGATGCGACGCACGCGATCATCGGCCGCTACCACAAGCGGCATCTCATGCCGTTCGGGGAGTATGTGCCGGGCGAGGACTGGTATCCCGACCTCAAGCGACTCTTCCCGACCCAGGACACGCTCACCGAGGGCGGCGCGCCCACGGTGATGTCGCTGGGCGGCGACGCGAGAATCGGGACCATGCTCTGCTATGAGGACATGATCTCGACGGCGGCACGCTCCATGGTGGCCCACGGCGCCACGGTGCTCGTGTCTCTCATCAATGGGTCGGCGTTCACGGAACCGCTCACGCTCACGCAGCATCGCCTGCTGGCCCAGCTCCGCGCCGTGGAGACGAGGCGGTGTCTCGTGCGGTGCGCCGCCACCGGCGAGACCTGCATCATCATGCCGTCTGGCACGATCGCGGAATCGCTGCCGCTCCATGACCGCGGCGTGCTGCGTGCCGACGTGCCCCTGCTCGAGGGCCGCACGCTCTACAGTAGAACGGGCCGCATCCTGCCGGCGGTGTGTGCGCTGGCGGTCGGGGTGATCGTCTGGCGGCGCTGCATCGCGACCAGTTGCTAGCCTTCTGGGACGCGAGCGGTAATCCAGCGGGCGAGCGAGGCGAGCGTGACGATCGCCGACCACCCGCCAGCCATCCGCCCTACGAGCCTGTTGATCCTCGCCACGCAGGGGCAGCTTTTACCGCTGCGTGAGCCCGGTCGCGCCCTTCGTGTTCACGTTGCCGGGCGTATTGCCCGTCAGGAGGTTACCGGCGAGGGTCGTGCCCTTGCACCAGCCGGAGGCGAACACGCCCCACAGCTTGTTGGCCGAGATCAGATTCGCGAGGCTCGGGCTCTCCCCGCCGAGGGTTAGGCCGCGGGCGGCCACGAGCCGCACGCCCGAGGAGCCGTTCTGCGAGAACGCCGACGACTGTACCGTCGATCCGCTCAAGGCCCCGGTGGCCAGTAGGCCGAAGACCTTGTTGCGGGCGAGGATGTTGCCCGCCAGCGGCGAGCCGACCGTTGCCCCGCTCGCTCCGTTGAGCACGAGGCCGGAGCCGGTGTTGCCCAAGATCGTGCAGCCGAGCAGCGTGAAGTTCTTCGACGATACCACCGACAGGCCATTGCCCATATTGCCGACGATCTCGTTGGCGTAGCGGATCAGGGGCTGGGAGAGGTCGGGAACACCGCCGACGGTGATGTTCGAGGTGCCGGGGCCGACGAACACGCCACCCGCCACATTGGGGAGCTTCACGGCGCTGTCGATGGTCGACCCCACGCCGAGGCCCACGCGGGTGGCGAACAGGAAGTTGTTGTGGGCTGACTCCTGGAACACGATTCCAAAGCCCTTGTTGGAGCCGACATGGACGCTGTAGCCACCGTCGAAGAGCTCGACCGAGGGCTGGAATCCGCCGATCGCGATCTGGCTCGCGTTGCCCCCGACCACGATGCCGTTGCCGAGGTTCGGCAGCGGCCCCGTGATGTCGTAGTTGGTGCCCACCGCGGTGTCGGTGATCTCGGCACCATAGGCGTTGCCGAGGAACTCGACGCCGTTGCCCCAGTTGCCGCCGATCAAGCAGGTGCGGATCCGGTTCCACGTGGACGAGTTGGCCGGATTGAATCCCGGGTTGCTCGACGTGACGCGGATGCCGGCAAGGACGTTCGCGGCTGCACCACCGAAGGCCGTCTGGCCGACGAAGTTGTTGAAGGAAGAGACGCCCCCCGCGGTGTCGCGGACCTCGATGCCGTAGCGGGAGTTGCCGCTCATCACGTTGCCGAGCGGAATCTCGCCGCCGGCGTCGACCCGGACCGAATCGCCGTTCACGAGCATGCCGTCGCCGCCGTTGGGCACGCGGGTGGCGTTGTTGGCACCCAGACCGAAGAAGCTGGCGTGGACGATCGTGTGGTCGGAGTTGGTGATCCGCAGACCGTTGCCCAGGTTGCCGGAGACCACATTGTAGTAGACGAACGGGTCCTGGATTGCCGTGGTGCCCTTGAGCTCGTTGCGGTCGGCGTCGACGATCGCCACGCCGTCCTTCCAGTTGCCCAGCGGTGCGTTGCCCGAGGCGTTCGTGCCAATGTAGTTGCCGCTCAGCTGGTTCAGCGTCGCACCGCTGTCGATCCGGACACCGCAACCCTGGTTGGCCGAGATCAGGTTGCCCTGGGGCGGCCGCACGAACACGCCGCCGGTGGGATCGTTGCCGCCGGTCGCCTCGCCACCGATCATGTTGGTCGTGGCCCCGTTCGTGAGCCGGATGCCGTGGCCACGGTTTCCGAGCGGGATCCGGCCAGTGGCATCGGTGCCGATGTAGTTCGCGGCCACGATCGTGCCCTCACCGCCAGAGATCGTAATCCCGTTGCCGAGGTTGCCGCTGATCACGTTCGACAGCTGGAAAGAGTTCACCGCTCCGATGCCGATCGTGTTGCCCTCGGCGCCCGCCTGCACGAGCACGCCGTCGCCGCGGTTGGGTTCGAGCGTGACGCCGTTGCCCCACAGCCCGATCCGGTTGCCGGCGAGCACCGTGTTGGAGGCGGCGATCGTCACGCCCGCGCCGGCCGCATCGACGAGCGAGAGCGACTCGATGCGGGAGAATTCGGCGTCCGACGCGAGCATGAGGCCGGGCGTGTTTTGGAAGTCGACCCGGATCACGGGGCTCCCCGCGTAGCCGGGGGCCGTGGAGCCGAGGACCGCAACGCCCTCGGTGATCGCCGGCAGCGGGCTGGCGCCGACACGGATCACGCCCGCGACGGAAAACTCCACGACGTCGTACCCGAGTGAGGAGTTGGCGTCGAGGATCGCCTGACGGAACGAGCCCGCCCCAGAATCGGCAAGCGTGCTGACGGTGAACACGTTGGCGACAAGGGCCAGACGAGACTCGAGACGCTCGGGACGGGCGAGGCGATGCATGGTTGGGCTCCGGGAGGGACATGAAAGAAAGGTGCGTCCCATACCGGTGGAGCGGGTGCAAATGGCCCTCGCCGGGCAGCCGCTCACCGAGTTCCTGCTCACTGAAATTCGCCGGGTCGCCGAACGCCCGTCACCGGACGAACTCGCCGCACGTCTGCTGCGTCGCCCTCCTGTTCGCCTCACAACACCACCAGCCAAGGCCGTGCGGGCGGAATGCGATCGACGATGATCGTTCTCGACTCTTCAGCCATCCTGGAACTTTTGCTCCGCGCTGCTGATCATCCCGGCCTCGTTGCCAGAGTTCTGCGTACAGGTGAGACGATTGCCGCGCCCCATCTCCTCGACTTGGATTGCTCGACAGAGTGTGGCAGCTTCGCGTTAACTGCACGGCCTACGATGCTGCATACATCGTGCTGGCGGAGGCACTCAGCGCTGTGTTGATCACCTGCGACAGCCGACTTGCCGATGTGCCCGGAAGCCGTGCAGCAGTCGAGGTGATTTCGCTCTGACAGCTGCGGCCCGCCTGGCGGCGACAAACCTCCGCGAGATGGCGGACCCAGCTGCCGTCATGCCAGGTGTGGAGAGAGGGATGGGCGGCACCGCTGCGGCGTCGAGCAGCGCGGGCGTGAAGTCAACGCTGAAAAAGCTGGATTGGGCGAAAAGCCACAGAGGGGATCCTTCAAGGGTGCAGCGTGGTGTGGTTCGGCCCGGTGGTGGCCTCGCGGAAACCGCCGGTGATGCCGACCAAACGGCCCTATGACACGGACTGGCCGCGATAGCCGCTGAACCTTTTGATATCCCTCACGT
>JBPCTA010000435.1:0-3042 GCA_051006595.1 Pirellulales bacterium | reverse complement strand
CGCTTCGGCATCCTGCCTGCGCTTGGCGTCATACGCCGGCTCGCGGGGCACGGGCAGCCCCTCGCTGGGTTCCAGCCGTTCCGGTAGAAGCCGACCGGCCGTGAGGCCGCGGGCTGCCCTGCTGTCGGTTCCGGGGCCACCGACTGGCCGGCAAGTCCGCCGAATCCGTTGCCTACTGTGACAGTCGATCGAGACGCCGCTCGAGCACGTCGAGCAGGGAGCGGAGTCGCAGCGTTTCACGACGGAGCTCTCGGACTTCGGTATCGTCGGCCGGGACGGGGCGTTGAGCGAGTCGCCCGGTTGCTGTCGATCCAGGTGGTCCGCCAGATCCTGGCATTCCGGCTGGTCCGGCCTCGAAAGTCGGCGCGGCGACGGACTGCAGCGCATCGTCACCGACCAGAGCCTGCTCGAGCGGGAGTTCGAGCGACTGGAGTACGACATCGGCACGCTTTTCGGCGCCGCCAGGAAGCACGTAGAGTAGCGACACCGGGCGATCGATGGGGCCGGTGCTGACGAGTTGCGTGAGTTCCTGCGGCGACCGCACAGGTCGATCGCCAAGCGACACGATCACGCTTCCCGGAGGGATGCCGGCCTTTGACGCAGGGAGATCACCGACCACGCCAATCACATACGCTCCAGCAGCCTGCGGAAGGCGGAAGCGGGTCTGGATGCCTGGATCGATCGGCACGGTGCGCACGCCCAGTGCCGTGCGACCTCGGGAAGCGGATGCCGTGGCGACGGGGCGGGGCACGGCGGGCGGCGTGGCGACCGGAGTTGGCACGGCGGGCGGCGTGCGAGCGATCTCCGTCTGCGGGGCCGGCCGCGCGGGTGGATTCGAAGGCATGGTCGGTGGCGCAACCAGAACCGACGCCGTCGCTGGGGGCGGTGTCGGGCCGGCGTCAACAGTTTCGGCCGCGACCTTCGCCGTTTCAGGCGGCACAGCCGCAGCCGGGATCGACACCGAGGGCAGTACGGCCAAGGGTTGAAGTGGCTGTGTCGGCGGGAACGATCCCTCGGCTGCAGCCTGCTGCCGCTCACGAACCGCGGCAACGGTGGGCCGTGGCACGGCGGTGAGGACCACGTCGCTCACCTGATCGGCTCGGGCGACCGAGAGCCGAACATTCTGACCTGCAGTGATCGCTGTCAGGGCCTGGGACACCTCGTCGGCATTCTGCAAGAGAGTGCCATTGATCGACCGCAGTTCATCCCCAGGAAGGACGCCGACCGCAGCCGCCGGCCCCGTCGGGACAACATCCACGATCGACCACCGTCCAGGCACCTTTGATTCTGCGACCGCCATGCCGAGCCAGCCAGCCGTAGCCGGGGGGACCGCCGTCAGCCCTGCAGACGGCACGGCTGCCATGGGCACAGTCGCCGATGGTGACTGGCTGACGGGGACACCATCGCTCGGAGCGGCCGGCACTGCGAAGGGCAGGGCGATCGGCTCGCCAATCGAAATGTCCCCAGGCTCGAATGCCACCTGTGGGCGTGGCGTTGGCTCGTCGGCAGCAGTCATCGTGCCTGCCCAGCAGCCCAGCAGCAGGGCTGTTGTCGTGGCGACGATACGGCATGCGTCCTGCATGAGAAATCCAACGAGAACGGGGAAGTCATTTCCTGGCGCGTGGCGGCCGAGAGCACCGCGACCGAGCCGGCAGTATACGCGATCGAGGACGCTCCGGGAGCCGTCGGTCGTCGCCTGATGCAGGGGGCACAAAACCACATTTTTCGGCGTTTTGCCCGAGGCTCCGAAACGCCGCCATCCGTGTTGGCAGACGCCGTGCGGCACGTGAACAAGTTGTGCACGGTCATGAACACGTGAACGGATGAATGGCAACGCGGCGACCCATTGCGGAATCTGCGAGCCGTCGCCGATGCCTCACAACGATGTTTCCCATGCAGTGCTGTCATGGTTTGACAGCACTGCATGCACTCCTATACTCGCGCCGCGTCGATGAGTCATGGCAATCCGCCGACGCAACACACGGATGAACAGAGTTTTGGGACCTGCCAAGAGCCCGAAACAGGAAGGACCCATGGGGAACGCACCCGACGTCGCTGCTGCCGCCGAATTGCCCGGTGACGAGGCGACAGCCGCCCGCGTCCTGACGGCTTTTCGCAGCCGGATCGGCGATGATCGGTTTGCCGTCTGGTTCGGCGGTGCGGCGCAAGTCGCCGTGGCGACAGGCGGCCGCTCGGCAGGCCGTCGTGGTGGAGCCAGCGTGCGTGTCCGTGTCGGGAGCGGCTTCACCCACGAGTGGCTGCGACGCACCTTTCAGGCCGAGTTCCTGGCTGCTGCCCGTGAGGTCTGCGGGCCGACTGCCGCCGTCACCTGGGAGCCTGTCGCCGAGGGCGGCGAGGCGAATGAGATGAGCCCGGCCGTGGGCCGGGAGTTGAGTGTCGTGGCGACGCCTGGTCGCGGTGAGGCCAAGCGGAAAGCGGCCGTCAAAGCGAAAGCGGTGGTGGCCACATCCGCTCCCGCGACGATCGGTCGTCGGTCGATTCTCAGACTCGCCGACTTTGTCGTCGGCCCGAGCAATCGCATGGCCTGTGCCGCGGTCGAAATGGCGGCCCTGCGGCCGGGCGAGGTGTCGCCGCTGGTGATTCACGGACCCAGCGGCGTCGGCAAGACCCATCTCCTCGAGGGCGCGTGCGAGCGAGCACGTGAACTCCACCCTGGCATCAATGCCGTCTGCCTGTCGGCCGAGCAGTTCACCACCGGGTTTCTTCAGGCGCTCCATGGCAGCGGGCTGCCGGGCTTTCGCCGCACCTGCCGCAACGCCGACCTGCTCGTCATCGACGACCTGCAGTTTTTCGTGGGAAAGAAGGCCACGCTCCTCGAACTGCTGCAGACGCTCGACGCGGTTCAGCGGCAGGGCAGGCAGGTCGTGTTTGGCTGCGACCGTGAGCTCGACGCGCTGCCCGAACTCGGCCCCGAAATCCTGACGCGATTACGCGGCGGCATGATCGCCCGAATTCTGCCTCCCGACTACGAAGTCCGCCGCGGCATCGTGGCCTCCGTCTGCGGCAAACGGGCCTTCGGCG
>JBPCTA010000434.1:0-3943 GCA_051006595.1 Pirellulales bacterium | reverse complement strand
GCCTTCAGCCGCAGTCACTCCCGCGAAGTCTCGCGACTCGTCGCGAAACACTGCGAAACCGAAAAACGGAGAGGGCGGGATTCGAACCCGCGGTCCAGCTTTTGACCGGACACGTCTTTAGCAAAGACGCGCATTCGACCACTCTGCCACCTCTCCGATACCGGCTGCCGCCGCCGCACCGACCCGAACCCCCCATTCGGGAGGCTCGCCCAGGACTCTGCCGACGGAACCCGTGAAGAATCCCCGTGGTCCGAGGATGCCTCTGACCGACTATTCTGGACGCCGTTCCCGCGTCTCGCAAGGAGGCACTGCCCATCGTGCCGTCCATCCCGAAAACAGCCCCGCAGCCGCAGCCTCGACGCCACCTCAACACGGTCACGGTGGGGCTCTTGGCGGCGGTCTCGGCAGCCGTGCTGGCGGCCCCCGTGAGGGCCGCCGAGAAGATGTCGGCCGCGCATGCGACGATACGTGCTGCCGATGCAGGCCGTCACGTCGGAGTGTTGGCCGACGATTCGTTTGAAGGCCGCGAAGGAGGGAGCCGGGGTGGTCGGGCCGCCGCGACCTACATCGTCGAGCAACTGACGAAACTCGGCCTCGAACCGGCCGGTGATTCGGGCTCCTTCTACCAGCCCTTCGGCGGCATGCGGAATATCTTCGCCATTCAGCGAGGAAGTGACCCGAACCTTGCACACGAGCTGGTGGTCGTGGGAGCCCACTACGACCACGTGGGC
The DNA here is from genome assembly GCA_051006595.1 of Pirellulales bacterium. Lineage (GTDB taxonomy): Bacteria > Planctomycetota > Planctomycetia > Pirellulales > UBA1268 > QWPN01. Next base: position 3,212 of record JBPCTA010000434.1, on the reverse strand, counting down.
TATGGCACGGCGGACAACAGCTACGGGCCCTTCGGCTACGTGCACAATGGCGCCGACGACAATGCCTCGGGCGTGGCCGGACTCCTCGAGATCGCCGAGGCGATGCAGCATCTGCCCGAACGTCCGCGGCGTTCGATCCTGTTCGCCTTCTGGGATGGAGAGGAGAAGGGACTCCTCGGCTCCTATCACTTTCTGCGGGTTCGTCCCGCGGCCCTCGCCGACCTCCGGATCGTGTTTTCCGTGAATCTGGACATGATCGGGCATCTCCGCGGCCAGCGGCTCGAGGTCTACGGCACCCGCACGGCGGTCGGGACGCGGGAGATGGTCCTGCAGGCGAACAACCGGCCTGGCAACGCCGCAGGCCTGCAACTTGCCTACGAGTGGGACATCGAGGACGACTCCGACCACTACCCCTTCATCGCCGCCCGAATACCGACCGTTATGTTTCATACCGGGCTTCACGATCACTATCACCGCCCGAGCGATGACGTGCATCTGGTCAATCTCGATGGCATCGAGCCCGTGGCACGCCTCACGCTCGGATTCGTGCTCGCCATCGCCAATGACCCCGGGCCTTTGCCCACGTTTCGCCGGGAGTCGCGCGAGGAATCCAACGCCGTCCGCAACCGAATCGAGGCACCGGTCCCCGACATCGCAGGGAGCCCTCGCGGACGCTGGGGCCTGGGCACTCGGAACGACCCCGGCGAACCCGCCACGCCGATCGTGGTGCGGGTCTGGAGGGATTCACCGGCAGCGGCGGCCGGCGTGGCCACGGGCGATCGCGTGCTGACCGTCGATGCGGTCAGGATCGTCGGCCAAGACGACATGATCGAGCGGCTTCGATCCGCGGGCCCACGAGCCATGGTGGACGTGGATCGCCGCGGCAGGATCGTGCGGCTGGAACTCGTTGATACGGCTCTCTGAGGTGGCCTGAGGGCGGGCCTATTGCGGAGCCGGCACGCTCCCTGCTGGCTCAGGACGGACCAACCGTCGGCGGCACATCCAAGGCTCTGGGCCACTGACGTTCAACGACCGTCAGTCGTCGTCCTCTTCATCCTCATCTTCTTCGTCTTCGTCGTCGTCTTCCCAGTCTTCGTCGTCGTCTTCCCAGTCCTCGTCTTCTTCTTCCTCGTCGTCGTCTTCCTCTTCTTCTTCCTCGTCGTCTCCGTCTTCCTCATCGTCTTCGTCGTCTTCGTCTTCGACCTCTTCCCACTCCTCTTCTTCGTCCTCTTCTTCCTCGTCTTCATCCAAATCGTCTTCTTCGTCCTCATCGTCGTCGTCATCTTCGTCATCGTCGAAATCATCGTCTTCGTCGCTCTCGCAGACGAGCTCATCGCTCAACGCGGCCACGAGCGAAGGCTCATGCGACGCTCCTCCCACTTCGAAGAGATCCTCCGCTGCAAGCAACTCCGGCAGTTCATTCCACGAGAACACGTCGGTGTCTCGAACAGCACGATGTTCCCGGCCACTGGCAGCGATCGTCACGGTGAAAACCTCCTGAATCTGTTCTTCGGCGGCACTACAGTTCATTTCTCTACCCGATCGTTTGAACATCGTCCAATCGGCCGACAGAATACGGCGGCGAACTCGACAGACATGCTGACAACCGAGGTGAGGCAAACAGTGTGTCGCCCGATCGCGAGGCTTGCAAGTCAGCCGTAACGGGATTTAGGCCTGAAAATCCTCACCCCCGCCTGAGGGCTCGCCCTGATCCCGGGGAAGGGCTCCGGGGCCCGGATCAACCGGGGGAATGTCCTCGATTCTGGCAAGGCCGAAAGCCGCCAGAAAACGCCGGGTCGTGACATAGACATTGGGCCTTCCAAGATCCTCCGCTCGTCCTCCGATGGCCACCAAATCGCGGTCCAAGAGCTGTCGGAGCATTTCCTCGCTGCCCACTCCGCGGATCGACTCGATCTCTGCCCGCGTGACCGGCTGGCGGTAGGCGACGATCGCGAGGGTTTCCAGGGCGGCACTGGACAGCCGGCTGCCGGGCGGCTGATCGAGGAGCCGCCGAACCCACGGCCCGAACGGGCCTCGCGTCAGGACCTGGTACCCGCCGGCGATCTGCTCCACGCGAAAGGCCGACCCCGACGCATCCTGGAGCTGCCGCAACTCCTTGATGAGTGATCGGGCCCGAGTGCCGTCGGCCAGCCGGGCCAGCTTCGCGAGCCGCCGGGGAGTGAGGGGCTCTCGGGCCAGAAAGAGCGCCGCCTCGAGCCGGGCAAGTTCCTCCGACCGCTGATGCTGACCAGGCGGGGACGGGGCCGCTTCCGTCGCTGGCGGCTCGACGTGCAGCCAGTGCCATGGGCGGGGGCGGCGCGGTGCCCCCCATTCGCCGTCGCGGCACGAGCACGCCCAGGGCTGGATGCCGGCCATGGTGAGTCGCTGGCCGAGAGAGTGGGGAGCATGCTTTCGCCTGTCCATTTCGATGCCGCCGTGAAGTCGGTGCCGCAGTGGACTGGAAGGAAACAGTGGCGGGGCGTCAGAACCGCTGCCGGTCGGAGACGGGCTGGCCGCCGACGACCGGCTCCCTGGAGACGTGGCCCGCCGACCGTTGCTTCCAGCCGGCCACGTCGTCGAAGAGAGCCCGGGTGGCCGCGGCGGGATCGTTTCCTGAGGCATGAAACACTCGCACGAGCTGCCCAGAGGCGTCCAGTGCCACGCCGCAGGATGCGACATGCACTCCATCGGCTCCGGGCAAGGGACGACAGTCGAGGCGAACGGCACCGAGCCGACCCAGCGCTTCTTCCCACTGCCGGCGATCACCCTCGGCGATGTGCGGCGTCTCGCTGGCTGGACTCGGCACGGCCGCCACGGCCGGGGCGATCGGCACGGCAGCGTTGCCGGCCGCCTGCATTGCTGGCTGGTCACCGAGGACCGGCGCTTGAGCCTCTTCTGGCGTTGGATCAGATGGTGCCGGACTCGTCCACCGTGCCGCTGTCCGGGAAATTGCCTCCCGCACCGAGGCCCGAATGCCGGACGGCAGCCGATGCGAAAACATCGCCACGGCCGGCACGATGAGCATGCAGGCAAAGAGCAGGGCGGAGCGGAACTTCATGGAGTTTGTCACCAGAGGGCCGGGGAGACTAGCGGCGCGGCTCCACAGTGACAATTGGGAAACGCTCGACAAGGTTCGGAGTCGCCCGAAACCCCTATTTTGCGGCCGCTTCGCCCTCGATGACGACCCGCCTCGTGTCGGGTGCATCGGGGGG
>JBPCTA010000433.1:0-3865 GCA_051006595.1 Pirellulales bacterium | reverse complement strand
ATTCGAAGCCAGTTCGTCTTCGAGAAGATGGACGTCCTGCGGCTTCTACACATCAAAGGGGCAACCATGCGTCATCGAGTCTTGTCGGGTCTGCTTTTCGTGGCGGCGATGGCACTGATGACGGCAAGGCCCGCGCAGGCGGCTGATGCCGACACGCAGGAGGTCAAGGCGGCCGTTACGCAGTTTCACGATGCGCTCAACACGCTGTTCACTGGCGACGCGGCCCCGATCAAGGCCATCTGGTCTCATGCCGATGACGTGACCTATATGGGACCTGTCGGCGGCATGCAGATCGGCTGGTTGCAGGTCGAGCCGTACTGGGACAAGCAGGCGGCCAAGAAACTCGGTGGCAAAGTCGATCCTGTGGATTTGCATGTCGCGGCGAGCCCCACTTTGGCTGTCGTCCACTACTACGAGAAGGGCGAAAATGTCATCGACGGCAAGCCGCAGCCCGTGAACATCCGTGCGACGACAACTTTCCGTAAGGAAGACGGTCAGTGGAAGGTGATCGGCCACCACACCGATACGCTGGCGTACTTGCAAAAGTAGGGCGACGGGTCTGGTAGGTATGCAGAGCAGGGCCTCCTCACGGAGCTTGTGCCCCCGGCCAAGCATCCAACTCTCTGGCTGAATCTTGCCCAGCCAGTCAGCCACCGTGGGGATCCTTCCGAGGTCTCCGTGCGGGGGTTGGTCTTGGCACGCTCCAGCCTCGCCTCTTCGCTCTGGTGGAAGTGGGCCATGATCTGCTGGAACTGGTCGTCTGAAGGGTCTGTTTCGTCAGAGTGCTTCATTGATGCCAATGTCCTGCCTGCCTAGATGGTGGTCAGGGGTGCTTTGACACCGCTCTTCTGGATCACCAGCCCAGTGCCGTGCCAGCTCAGTGTCACTGTCATCGCACGACTCCCTTCGGCTCTGGGCCAAGATTCCTGCTGCCCTCGGTGTGGCGGGGCTCATAGGGGCAGTGGCGGCACCCCGACCCGCAACACACGCCACGCTTCAGATGAAAGGTCGCCGTGTAAACCAGCAGGCCGTTCTCGTAATAGAAGTCGGGCGATTCGGGGACCGGCGCCGGGGCATGAGAAGGCATGCTTAAACCCGTCCCATGCCCTGAACCCGCCGCCATGCCGAGACCTGCCCGAGGTGCATGTTCTCGTGGGCAGCCATCACGAAGACCAAGCAGTCGCCGAGCGTCGGAAGGAAACCCCGGACGGCCTCGATTGGGGTGATTTCCACCCAGCGGGATTCCGAGACATCGGGCAGGGTAGCGGCGATTCCAGCATGAGCGCCTTCGAGGGCCTTTAAAAGGTCCGCTTTCGAAGGGTAGCGGCCGGACTCACTGGACGGGCTCGAGTTCCAGTCGAAGAGCTCGGTCCATCCCGGCGGGCACACGGGCTCGGCGCCGATCATGGATCCGAGCATGTCGGCGGTGCATGCCAGATGGCCGAGCACCCAGGCAGCATGGTTCATCTCCGGGGCGGGCTGGAATGTCATCCGGTCCTCGGGGATGTCGGCCACGAGCCGCTTCGCGTAGCCGAGATTCAGGTTCCAGGTGTGGAGCAGGGGGCGGATCATAGAAGCCTCTGGTTGGGAATGGATTTGATAGTGATAGCACATCACGGCGTATCGACCGTCGGCAATCTCTTGATCGACGGCGGTGTCACGGTGGCGACCGTGACACTGGCGGGGGCTTGTGGATGCTGTGCCCGAAAGCGGTGGGCAAGGTCCTAGCGAGCGTTGAGAAGCTGGGCCACCACGCCGATCACGGCTGCCCCGGACCCGTTCGCCAGCCGGCAAGAAACCCGATGAACGTCACCACGAGGATCAACGGACCGGGCGTTGCCTCACCCATCACAAGCGCATCGAACCGCTCGTCGGGCTTGAGCCAGGTGCGGGTCACCGATTCATCGAGGGCCCAGGGCACCACCGCATAGGCACCACCGAATGACATGAGCGTGGTCTCGGTGAAGAGCATGGCGATGTCGTGGCCGCGGCCACCAGCGGCACCGACGCGCCCGCCGCATGCGCCCAGGCCAGAGCCGTCACGAGGGCATCCCCGGGCAACACAAAGAGCGAGCCCGCGAGCAGACCGCCGGGAATGCCGCCGCGTCGCCAGCCGGCGTAGGTCGCGAGTTGCTGCCCCGCCGGCCCGCCGAAGCCCAGGGCCCCAATCATGAGCCACACACGCCAACCGGAGCCGTGGTCGTGGTCAAGGGGGGCTTGATCGGATGGCGTCACGTTATCGATTCCAGTGCTGTTTGGTGGGTGCCGACTGGGAGTAACACCGTCGTTCATCGATCGAGAGGATATTCTTTTGAGACCGGACTCGTCTCCCTGTGCCCCCGCTGCGACTTCGGCGGCGGTGATCCGTTGAATCCGTACCGATGCCTGCATGTCCCATCCGCCGAGGGCTTCCATGAATCTCGTCAACCGACGCACGTTCGAACGCACCGACGAGACCCGGCGACGCGCGATCCGTATGCTGGCCCTCGGCACGCTCTTCGCCGGAAGAGCCGGGGCCTTCGCCGAGGAGCTCGTGCAGACACCTCGGCAGACCCAGGGCCCCTTTTTTCCCGACCGCCTGCCGCTCGATACCGACAACGATCTGCTCGTGATCACCGATGCCATCCAGCCGGCCGATGGCGAAGTCACCTGGCTTTCGGGCCGGATCCTTGACGCCGCAGGCGGCCCGCTTCGCAACACGCTCGTCGAGATCTGGCAGTGCGACGCGCATGGCGCCTACCTGCATTCACGCACCGGGGGAGCGGACAACCGCGACAAGCGGTTCCAGGGATACGGCCGCTTTCTCACCGGCACCGATGGCTGCTACGGATTTCGCACGATCAAGCCGGTGCCTTATCCGGGCCGGACGCCGCACATCCACTTCAAGCTCAGCCGCGGCGGCGACCATTTGCTCACCACCCAGTGTTACGTGAAGGACCATCCGCAGAACGCCCGCGACGGCGTCCTGCGGGGCATCCGCGATGAGCGGCAACGCGAGAGCGTGATGGCCGACTTTCGGCCGCTCGAGGGCTCCCGAATCGGCGAGCTCACCGCCCACTTCGATGTCGTCCTCGGCCTCACCCCGCAGGATTCCTAGGCTGATCGCCCCGCGAGCAAGGCTGGTAGACTTCCGGGCATGCCTCCAAGCCCCGTGTTCCATGCCCTGCTCGCCATCGCCCTGCTCGCAGGCGGCAATCCCCTGGCCGCCCAGGAACGCCCGCGAGCATTTGTCGGAGCTGAGGTGCTGCCCATCTCGGGCCTGCCGATCGCTTCCGGTGTCGTGATCGTTGCCGAGGGGAAGATCGTCGCGATCGGCCCCGTCGCGTCCACACCCATCCCGGCCGATGCCGAGCGGCTCGACTGCACGGGCAAGGTGATCATGCCGGGCCTCGTCGATACCCACAGCCACGTCGGTGGCGGCTGGGCCGGAGACGCCAGCGGCCCCATGCAGCCCGACGTGCGAGTGCTCGATTCCATCAACGTCCGCGACGCTGGATTCTGCAAGGCACGCGCTGGCGGCCTGACCACGCTCAACATCATGCCCGGGTCGGGGCACCTCCTCAGCGGCCAGACAACCTACGCCAAACTCAGGAAGGCTTCGACCATCGACGATTTCTTCATCCGCGATGGCAACGGCCAGCCGCTCGGCGGCATGAAGATGGCCAACGGCACCAACTCGCAGAAGGATGCGCCCTTTCCAGGCACGCGGTCCAAATCAGCGGCGATCGTCCGCCAGAAGTTCCTCAAGGCCCAGGACTATCGTCGCAAGCTGGCGGAGGCGAAGGGCGACCCGGCCAAATTGCCCGATCGCGACCTGGAGATGGAAGGGCTGCTCGACGTGCTCGACGGCCGCGTGGTGGTGCAC
>JBPCTA010000432.1:0-9217 GCA_051006595.1 Pirellulales bacterium | reverse complement strand
GCCCGCAGCCATGCATTCGGCCGCCGCTGCGGCCACGGCCTCCGGTGGGCCTGCCGCCGACGCCGACACCCGGGCCTCGGCGAGGGCCACGCGAAGTCTCTGCACCGCCTCAGGTGTGACGGCCTGCCGGGGCATGAGGCCCATAGACGGCCGCAGCGCCGGCCGCAGCGACACGTCGTCCGTCCTGGCGAGGCCCGATGTCAGCCCCACGGCCAGTTCCTGGCCCCCCGCCGTCGCTGCCAGATCAGACGCGATCCGTTCCACGACGCGGCGACCACGGTCGAAGGCGGTGGCGGGCCGCGTCTCTCCGTCCGCGGCGTCCGTCATCGCATCCCCCGCGCCGTCGCCCGCCGACAGATCGCCCATCGAGCCGCTGTCGTCGAGCACGACGACGTGCGTCGTGCTGGCTCCTGGGAGGAACCCGCCCAGCGTCTGCCGCCACCGGGGCTGGGCCAACGCCAGCACCAGTCCGAGGATCGCCGCCGTCCGCACCGCGAGCAGGAGCAACTGCCGCAGCAGCACCCGCGTGCGGTACTTCCGCTGGCTGGCGAGCAGAAACTCCATCGCCGCCCACTGCACTCGCCGATGCCGCAGCAGATTGATCAGATGAATCAGGACGGGCGCGGCCGCGAGCGGCAGTCCCCACCACAAGAGCGAAGTGAAGTCGAACGTCGGCATCGTCGATCCGCTCCGGCTAGACAGCCATGCTCGCGCGACGCGAGAGAAATCGCACCAGCGCCGCATCGACCGGTTCGCCGGTGCGAATCAGCGCGTAGTCGCAGCGGATCGCCGCCGCCCGGGACCGCACCGTGGCGAGAAAATCGGCGATCGCGGCCAGGTAGCCCTCCCGCAGCGCCCGCGGATTGCAGGCCACGTGCCCGGGAAGCTCCAGGCCCTCGAATCGCGTCGGGCCCTCGAACGGAAAATCGAGCTCGTCGTCGTCGAGCACGTGCAGCAGCGCGAGGTCGTGCCCGCGGGCCCGCAAGAGCTGCAGCCCCTTGAAGATGCCGTCGCGGTCGCCGAGCAGGTCGGAGATGATGATCACCATGCCCCGCTTCGGCAGCGTTTCGGCGGCTGTCCGCAGCACGCGGAGAAAATCACCGGCGCCGGCGTTCCGCGGCGACTCGAGCACCTCGCAGACACTCGTCAGATGCGAGCGCTTCGTCCGCGGCGGCACGCTCGCCCGCAGTCGATCGTCAAACACGCCGCAGCCGACGGCATCACCGTGCGATAGCGCGAGCCAGGCAAGGCTCGCGGCGAGCGTCGCCGCGCAGTCATACTTGCCCAGTCGCGACGGGCCGGAGGATGTGCCGCCGGCATACTCCATGCTCGTCGAACCGTCGACGAGCAGCGTGAGGCGGACATTCGTCTCCTCCTCATACTCCTTGACGGTCAGCCGGTCCTGCCGGCCCCAGACCTTCCAGTCGACACGCCGCAGGTCGTCGCCACGCACATACTCGCGGTGCTGGAGAAACTCCACCGACTGACCCTTGTAGGGACTCTTGTGGAGGCCGGCCAGCACGCCCTCGACGACCGCATGAGCGCGGAGCTCGAGGCGATGGATGCGGGCGATCACCTCAGGACGCAAAGATCGTCTGGAACCGCGGATCACGCGACAGCTCGTCCTCTCTGGCGGGTGTGGCCTCGATGATTCGCCCGATGATCGCGTCGGGGGTGACACCCTCGCTCTCGGCTGCGAAGCCGACGACGATCCGATGCCGGAGCACCGGCGCGGCGAGCGCCTGGATATCCTCCGCAGCCACGTGGCTGCGTCCCTGGAGCAATGCCCGCGCCTTGGCCCCCACGATCAGAAACTGCACGGCCCGCGGCCCCGCGCCCCACACCAGCTGATCCGAGACGAAGTCGGGCACCCCCTGCTCACCGGTCCTCGTCTGCCGCACGATCGCCAGGGCGTACCGCACGAGATGATCGCTCACCGGCACCTCGCGCACGCTCCGCTGCAAGGCGATGATATCGGCTGCCGACAGCACAGGCCGCGGCTCCTAGGTCGGCAGGCCGGTCGTTCGCCGCGCGATCTCGAACTCCTCGACGAACGACGGATAGCGGACGAACACCTTGAACATGAAGCGATCTTGCTGCGCCTCGGGCAGCGGATAGGTGCCTTCCTGCTCGATCGGATTTTGCGTCGCGAGCACGAAGAACGTATCGACGAGTGCATGCCGCACCCGGCCCACGCTCACCTGCCGCTCCTGCATCGCCTCGAGGAGCGCGGCCTGCGTCTTCGGGGGCGTGCGATTGATTTCGTCGGCCAGCACCACGTTGGCAAACAGCGGCCCCTCCAGAAACCGCGGCTGCCGCATGCCGGTGGCCCGATCCTCCTCCAGCACGTCGGTGCCGATGATGTCGGAGGGCATCAGATCGGGAGTGAACTGCACGCGGCTGAACGAGAGGTCGAGGCTCCGCGCGAGCGTGCTCACCAGGAGCGTCTTGGCGAGCCCCGGTACGCCTTCGAGCAGGCAGTGACCGCGGCTGAAGAGGCAGATCAGCAGCTCCTCGATCACCTCCCGCTGGCCGACGATGACCCGCGAGAGCTGGTCGAGGATCCGGTCGTGCGCCTCGTGCAGGCGATCGACGGCGGAGGTGGTGGAAGGCGTCATGCGGAACGAGGCTCCGGGAAGAACGAGGAAGGGGCTGGCGGGCGGTCGCCGCGACGGCTCACCGCTGATAGATCGGCAGCGATCCCTTCTCGAGTTGCAGGATGACGAGGTTCGTGGCGGTGGTATAGACGGTGCCAATGTAGCCCTGCGGCCAGAAGCCGCCGTCGCGGTCTCGCTGGGCCTCGGCCAGAAGCCGCTTTTCGACCTGGGAGCGGTAGGTTTCCCAGGCCGGGCCCCCTTCGCGGTACATGACCTGCGCGTAGTAGAAGTGGGCGTAATGCCAGTGGCCGAAGCTGTTGTTGGAGATCGTCCCCAGATGCCGCTTGGCATAGCCGAGCATCCGCGGCACGTGGGTGTCGTCCTCCTCGCCCGCGTTGAACAGGCAGGCGATCGCCGCCGCCGAGATGGCGGGTCGGCCGCCGCCCCCCTTGGAGCTGTACTGCACGCCGCCATCGGGCAGCGTGCAGGCGTGGATGTAGGCGATCGCCTTGTCGATGGTCTCCCGCGGCACGGGGATGCCCGCGTTGCGGCAGCTCCGCAGCCCCTGCACCTGCGTGATCGTGGTCGAGCCCTCGTCGAAGTCGTTGCCATCCTTCGCACTCACGTAGCCCCAGCCTCCGTCCTTCGTCTGCGCGCGGCCCGAAAACACAACGGCCTTCGAGAGCACGCGGACGAGTTCCTCCCGCCGCCGCTCGTCCTCCTCCTCGCCCAGCACCTGCGAGAGGAAGAGCATCGAAAAGCCATGGCCATAGGTGTAGCGGTCGTCGCTCTTGGGATCGCCGATCAGGCCGTTGGCCCGCGAGCGGCTGACGAGGTAATCGACCGCCAGACGGATCGCCTCGGCGTGGCGGCCCTGCGACGTCGTCGAGCCCTCCATCAGAAGCGCCGTGCCGGCCAGAGCCGTCATCGCCGTCGGATAGCGGCCCTCGTTGGCGGTCCAGCTGCCGCGCCGCGATTGCTTCGCCTCGAGCCAGTCGAGCCCGCGAGCCACCACCTCGCTGACCTGTGAGGTCGCCGGCTCAGCGGCACGGCTGCTACGGCCCATCGCCAACACACCCAGGCAGGACAGCCATGCCAAACAGGCCACACGTGCCAGCCATTACCCGTGAGAGAGCCGAGGCATCGCGACACGAAATCGGGGCTCAATCATGCCGTCATCATACGCCGGGAGGCGGCTCACGGATCGATCGCGGCGTCCGCAGGCGGGCCGAGCGACCGCTCCAGCCCTTCGAGCGGTCGCCGCGCCGACGGAGGCCGGCCCGCCGCCTGAAACGGCGGTCGTGGCGGCGTCGGGGCGGTCGTGAACTCAAGCGTGATCGGTCGCGTCGTTCCGTTCGCCCCGCGGATCGTGATGCTCTGGGTGGCGGAATCACCGACCACCTCGCAGCCCACGAACAGATGCGGCCTGACATGGATGCGATCTTCCTCGAGCACGGCATGCCCGGTCCGCTTGTCGAGACAGAGCAGGCTCAGCGACGGACGCCCGCCGTCGCCGTCGGACCGCGTCTGCCTGCAGAACACGAGCACGGGCAGATCGGTCGGCTGGGCGAGATGCAGGCAGTGCCTGCGGACCGTGGCGGGTGCGGGCCAGAGCGGCCGGCCGTCACTCCGATCGATCGCCCACACCGCGCCTGACATCGCCGGCGCCGTCTCGCTCGACATCAGGATCCCCTGGAGCGGCGACAGGATGCCGCCATCGACCGACTCATCGTCGAGTCGCTGCTCGTCTCCACCCACAAATGCGAGGTAGCGATCTCGCCACACCGCCACGTGCAGGTAGTGCGGGTTCACGGGCATATCGGGCAGGTGCGTCCGCACCGTGATACCGCCCGCCGGCAGATCGATCACGCTCAACGATCCGGACGGCTCCACGACCGCGAGCTGCTCGAATCCGACCATCGCCGCCCGCGATTCACCGGAAAACTCCCCCAGTGATCGCGATTCACGATCGAAGGGATCGATGATGTCGATTCGCACCCGTGCCGCCACGGACCCGCCGTCGAGCGGCTCGACCGCCACGATCCTCCGGCCATGCGTGGCGAGCCGCTGCCGGCGGTGTGGCAGTTCGGCCGTGTGGATGAGCCGACCGTCCCGCATCGAGAGCACGGGCGAACCGCGGCCGTCGGCCGTGCAGCCGCAGAGAATCTCGTCATCGCCGATCCACTCGACGACCGGCGGCAGGCCATGCCGCTCCCAGAGCACCTGACCCGACACCGGATCGAGCACCGCGAGCGATCCGGCGGCCACGGCGATCACGCCCGCTGTCCGGGCCGGCGCGACCTGCACGGCCGACGGTGCCGACAGGTCATCGGGCTCGGTGATCCTTCGGCCCAAGGCGATGCCGCCGTTGCGGGCCACCCGACCCATCGGGCCGGCCGCAGGCCGAACGAGCACGAGATCCCGTGAGGGCTCCTGCCGGGTGGCATGCCGCCAGAGCATCCGGCTTTCGCCCGTCGCGGCGGCGAGATCAAAGGCCGACACGCCGCCCGCGGTGCGGACGACCAAGATTCGACCGACGACGGAGGGCTCGATCGGGAATCCCTGGCTGATCCAGGGCATCGCCGGGCCGGATCCCACGGCGTCGATCGCCAGCGGCTCGATCAGCCTCCGGCCGCAGCCGTCCATGACCAACAGCCGCCGCAGTTGCATGTCATAGGCAACCGCGATTCCCGGCACGGTCGGGTGGCTCGCGCCCACCAGCGGAAGCGGCACGATCTGGCTGCCGACGCTGCCTGTCTCGTCATCATGGTCGCCGCGTGGCCGCCGCACATCGACCCGGCCGAGCGGCCAGCCCGTCACGCCGGCTTCAGACCGGGCCTCGGCGTCGGCGGCTGACGGTCGCTCGACTGCAAGCAGGTCACGACGAATCTCCCACTGCCGGCCCAGGTCGCCGCCGGTCGCGATCAGCCGGTCGAGTTCAACGCCAAGCGCCACGCGGGCCGGCTCCACCGCCGGATGATCGCCAAGCCGCCCGATCACGTCTTGCAGCCGTCTGACTCGCCGCTGCGGCTCGGGCACGGCCACCGCTGCGGCCACAACTTCTTCGACCACAGCCGCGATCTCCGCGCGGAGAGGTTCTGAAGCCCGCGACACGATGGCTGCCAAGCGGCCGCGAATCCAGCGATCCGGCAGCACCTCGACGAACGAGTCGGAAGGATCGTCGAGCAGCCTGGGTCGCTCCACCTGCTGCTCTCCAGCGAGCAGTTCGCGGCAGGCCCGCCAGGCGGCAGCGACATCGCCCGCCTGCAGAAATCCATCGACCGCCACGCGAACCACATCCGGAGATGAAGCGTTTGGATCCGCGTCCTCAGCCCATTCCTGCCACCGTGCCGAGGCCGCCGGAAAATCCCGCCGCATCCCAAACACGAGCGCAACGACAAACGCCTGCGGAGGAATTCGAGGCACGGATGCGGCTGCCGAACGTCTCAGCCGCGTGAGACCGGCGGAGACATCGCCTCCATCGAGTTCCAACTGCCCCCGCCAATACTCGGCCCATGGGCGAGTGGATTCGCCGCGACTGGCGGTCTCGATTCTGCTCTCGAGGTCGTCCACCTGATGAAACACGTCGATCGCATCGCAGCCTCGCGAGATCACTTCGCCGCGATAGGCAATCAGATTGCCGGGCACCTCGCCGCCACGGGCGGCCCGCCTGCCGACCAGCTCGCCGTCCTGCAGCCGGATCTCGACCACCTCGGGAGTGTCGAGCGGCAGGAACAGGCTCGACGCCGTCAGAATCCCTCGACCGCTCGGATTCGCATTGACCGCATGGGGCCGCTGCCACACTCGACGGCCGGTTTCGATGTCAATGGATTCCACGCCGTCGCGCCCCACGGCGATGACCCGGCGATCCACGACGCCGGCGACCTGCAGCCGAACCCGCCCCGCGTCAGCCGCACCGCGGCCCGCTTCAGCAGCAACCTGGCCAGCAGGCCACGCGGGCATTCCGTCGCGCAGACCGAGGCAGATGAGTTCGTCGGAATCGTAGGGCGTCAGCAGCACCCGCCCTGCTGCGATCACCGGATGAGCACCATGGCCGCGGCCGGCGAGGCCCTTCCGCTGATCACCGGCCCCGGCGCGGCCGCGGAGTCCGAAGCCTCCGATCGCCTCACCGCCGACAGGTGCCGCCGTGCGATAGCGATGCGCCCAGAGCAAGGTTCGCGTCGCCAGATCGACGGCGATCACGGTTCCCCCTCCCAGCGGACACACCAAGACGCCCTCGCCAAGCGCCGGCGTGAGCCCTGCCAGCCTGCGGGCGAAGGCGTCGGGATTGGCCGCCGATTGCTCCTCGTCGAGATCCGCCAGCGGCTGCGTCCACCGCACCTTGCCCGTGGCCGCATCGAGCACATCGAGCCGCACCTGCTCGCTCTCCTCGACGAGCACGTAGAGATCGCCACCGACCACGAGCGGCGCCCCCATATGCCACGCGACCGGCCCGTCGCCCGACCGCTGCTCGGGCCGTCGCCAACGCACGGCAGCCTCGGCGGCCACGTCGTAGGCGGAGAGGGTGTTGCCCCCGCGCCAGCGAGACGTCTCCCCGATGCCCAGCCGCGCCTCTCCCGATGACGGCACCAGAGGTGTCAGCGCATCGGGATGGCTCTCCACGGCAAACACGAGCCTGCCGTCGCTCGAAAGTCCACCGCTCGTGGCATCGTCGAACACCCGGCCGAGCGCCGCGACGAGCCCCGAGTCACTCCCGGAGCCGGTGGCCGCCGCGGCCTCGATCGCCGATCGAATCCAGAGCCGCTTGCCGGTCTCGAAATCGATGCCCAACACGCCCGCCGGCGTATGCACGATGATCGTGCCGTCGATGGCCAACGGCCCGCCTGCCGGCATGGTGGCATCTCCTTCGGCGGCGACTGCGCGGCGCCGCTTTTCCAGCAGCCTTGCCTCCTCGGGATGCCTTGTCAGCGGAACCCGATACCGCGACACGAGCAACGGCCGCGAGGCCTCCGAAACCGCGTTGCGGGCCGCGTCTCCCCCGGGCTGCCGCCATTCCTTTTCTCCGCGCCGCCCCTCTTCCGACGCCCCGGCAAGCCGATCGAGCCAGGCCGCGCCGTCCGCGGCAGCCGAAAGCGGGATGTCGCGGCCCCCGATCCGTGCGGTGGCCGTTCCGACGCGGACTTTACGGAGCAGAGCCTCCGCAGCCTGGCGTTCGCCGGCCCGGCTCAGCGCGACGACCCGCATCAGCGTGAGCGAAGGCTCGAATCGGGAAGCGTCGGCAGAAGCCGCCACGCGGTCGAGCCATGCGGTCGCGGCCCGCGGGTCATCCGAATCGAGCGCGGCGACCGCGGCCAGCACCGCCGCCCGGCGACCAGCAGGTGTGGCCAGCCAGCGGCGGGCCACTGCGACGACTCCCGCCATGTCGTCATGGGCCACGGCCTCGTCCAAAGCCCGTTCCGCACGGCTGCGAAACAGCAGCGTGTAGGCCTCCCGACCCGGCGCAGGGAGCATCTCGATCAGCCGCGACGCCTCGGTTCGCAAACTCCGGCACGTTCCGACGGCTCCATCGCCCTGCGCAAACGCATCGCGTTCGTCGGCGAGCAACTCGTCGAGCATGACCGCCGCATCGGTCCAGTTGCCCGACTCCGCGAGCCGTCGCGCCCTGTCGAGTTGACGGTCCTTTCGTCGATCTGCCGGAAGAAAAACCCCACCATCGTCTCCGGCCGCTGACTCGTCGGCAGTCGTGTCATCCGCCCCCTCCGCAAGCACATCTCCGACAACAGCATCAGCATCTCGGGCAACAGCAGGCTGCTCATCTCCCGGCGGCGCTTCCGCGAACGCCGGCGAGATCACGAGCCCGATGGAAGCCATCGCGGCCTGCAACGCGATCAACCGCAGGAGCGCCGCGAGGTTGCCCATGCCAGGAACTCGGGCTGGTCGGTGCGGGGGCAGGGCGAAAAGAGTCATGGCGAGGCAGCGCCCGGGGGTTCGACCGTGCCATCGAATCCTACCAACTCACCCGCCCCGACGTCCCGCTTGGGTGGCGTCCGGCAGCACCTAAACCGGGGTTTTCGGGCCTTTTTTCCCGCGGCCTGCGGCGGGCAGAATGCCGCCAGACTGGGACGTTTCGCCAAAAAGCCCCGTTTCAGCCGTGGAACCCGCTTTTTTTGGGTTGCATTTTCAAACCCACAAAGTCTAATCGGCACGTTGTTCGGCGTATTTCGGCCGACATTTACTGACAGCGGTGGGGTCCCTGCCGCACACAACTCTGGCATTTTGGAGGAACTGGCGATGGCGAAGAAGTCCGGAAGCAAGCCCCTGACGAAGACCGAAATCATGCGGAGCATCTCCGAGACGACGAACCTTGCGAAGAAGGACGTCGTGGCGGTGATGGAAGCGCTCACGACCGAGATCCAGAAGGCCCTCAAGGGCTCGGGCATCGGCGTGTTCTCGATCCCCGGTCTGGTGAAGATCGAGCGTCGCAAGGTTCCG
Source organism: Pirellulales bacterium (assembly GCA_051006595.1). Taxonomy (GTDB): domain Bacteria; phylum Planctomycetota; class Planctomycetia; order Pirellulales; family UBA1268; genus QWPN01. Next base: position 167 of record JBPCTA010000432.1, on the reverse strand, counting down.
TCCCGCCCCGCACAGAAGGGCGTTAAGAATCCCTTCACGGGCGAACTCCAGGACCGTCCGGCCAAGCCGGCCAGCGTCAAGGTTCGCGTTCGCGCGCTGAAGAACCTCAAGGCCATGGTTTCCGGCTGAAAGCCGGATTGACCGTGCGTCACCGCACGGTTGACCAT
>JBPCTA010000431.1:0-5727 GCA_051006595.1 Pirellulales bacterium | reverse complement strand
GTTGTCGAGCAGGACAAACTCGCGGGCTAGCGCATGATGGTTGGGCGTGATCCGCTCCGGAAAGAGGCAGAGCGTGGGATCCCCGCGGCCCTCCGGTAGGTCGCCGAGAATCTGATCATAGGTGCGGTTTTCCTTGACGATGTAGATCACGTGCGAGATCGGGCTCGTGCCCTCGCGATCCCTGGGAACGGGATGCCCCTCCCAGGCGGCTGCGTTGTCGAAGACGGGGGCTGCCGGCCGGCATGAAAACGCCTGGGCCGTCCAGTCGGCCATGCGGCGGTCGAAGGCCTCCTCTCCGTGGGGCAGATCGATGAATCCCACCGTGCCCTGAAACAGGCGGCCGATGTAGTCGGGCGTCGGGGTGTCGGGGTCGAAGCCGGGCCGCGGGCCGTTGCGATTGGAGTCAGAGATCCGGCCCTTGCCGTTGGCGACGACCAGGCTGTCGCCGTCGGCGGAGAGCCGCACGCTCGTGGGATACCAGCCCACCGGGATGAAACCCAGGCTTCGCGACCGGCCCGGCTCAGACACGTCGAAGACCGTGAGCGCGTTGATGTTTGCATTGGCGACGAACAGCCGGCGACCGTCGGCCGCGAGGGCCAGCGAGTTGGGGGTGTTGCCGGGAAGGGTGTCGGCACCGGTCGCATCGTCGGGGCTCAGCGTCGCCACGAGCGATTCGGCGGTCGTGCCCGTGTCGGGGTCGATGACAGACACGCTGTTGCGATTCGCATTCGCCACGAACAGCCTCCTGCCGTCGGCGGCGAGGAGCATTTCATTGGGATGCTCCTCGACCCGCCAGCGGGCCACTTCCTTCCACGCCTGAGTGTCGATCACGGCGACCGCCGCCTGCGCCCAGAGCGAGACATAGAGCCGCTGCCGAGGCTCATCGAGCACGCAGGCGTAGGGATAGGGCTGGGCGGGATCGACGTGCTCGAGCATCTGCTCGGCCCGCTTCGTGATCGCGGGATCATCGGTGGAGGCCGCGCCGGCGACCGGCACCTGCGGCTCCCGCTGCCGAGGCGGTCGGATGCCGAGGCCGAGATCCTTCACCGCATCGGGGGCGCCCATCCGTCGCAGATCGACCCGCGAGACGGAGTGGCCCCAGAGGTTGGCCACGTACAGCAGGCCACCGTCGCTCGACACGGCGATGCCGGCCGGCACGCCACGGGCCGAGGCGGGCCGCAGCGGGAGCACCGCGTCGGGCACCAGGGCACCGGAATCGAACCGAAATCGCCGCACGGTCTCGCCGCTGCTTCCCGACACGTAGAGCAGTCGCCCCTCCGCATCGAACGCGATGCCGTAAAACGCCTCGTCGACGTTCGTGCGTGACACGATCGTGCCCGCTTCCACATCGATCACGATCACCTCGTGAAGACCGTGACCGCAGTGCAGTACGGCGGCATGCCGCCCATTGGGATGCATGGCGATCGACACGGGAAAGTCGCCGACCTCGATCTGCTTACCAGCGGGCCGTAGCGACCACTGTGTGGGCAGTATCACCGATCCGTCGGGCTGCGGCCCGGGCGTGCGAACGGCCTGACCGACCGCCGGAACGGCCACCGGTGCCGCCAGCACCGCGGCGAGCATCGCCATCCATCCGACGCGACGGCTCATCGTGAATCGCTCCAGGAACCCCGGCAACAACGAATGGCTGCCGGCTCGGAGCGTCATCCTATCGCGCCGCCGCCGCCGCGACGCCCGATCCCATCCGCCGGGCGAATCAGCCCAGCCCGTGCCGCAGGGCCCAGACCGCCGCCTGCGTGCGGTCGTTGAGCGCGAGCTTGCGGAGCAGATTCTGCACGTGCTCCTTTACCGTCTCGACGCTGATCTCGAGCGAATCGGCGATCTCCTGGTTGGAGAGCCCCATGGCGACCACCCGCAAGACCTGGGTCTCGCGGGGAGTGAGTTGCACGCCGCCCGTGGCCGACGATTCCCGCTTGGCCATCGCGGAGGCCACTCGCTTCAACTCGCCGGACCGCGTGGGCGTGGCGCCCGTCGACGCGCCGGAGATGGCCGCGATGAGTTCGCTGCGAGTGGCGGTCTTGAGCAGGTAGTCGTGTGCCCCGGCTGCGACCGCCCGGGCTACATAGGTCGGATTATCGAAGGCTGAAAACATCACCACCCGCAGGCCGGGCACGACGGACCGCAACTTCTTGATGATGTCCAGCGAGTCTGAACTTCCCGACGGATTGCTGGTCAGCAGCACGTCGAGCAGCACGACATCGGGCTTGTGCTTTCGCGCCTGCCGCACGGCTTCCTCGGCGGACGAAGCCTCCCCGCAGACCCGGACATCCGAGCCCTTGAAGACGCTCTCCAAACCATGCCGCACGATTTCATGGTCGTCAACGACCAGCACTTTGACCGTCATGGGGGAAATGGTCGTCCTTCGCGGGGGGCTTTGTCAAGGTTTTCCACTCCCGCGGGAAGAACGCGGCCAGCGGGCCCGTATGATGGCCGCTTTGCCCGAGGACCTCGACCCCGATGCCCGCCCCAGTCGTGCTCCGCGAATCGGCCGGCGTGATTGCCATCCTCAAGCCTGCCGGGCTGGCAACTCAGGCCCCGCCCGGGATTCCGTCGGTCGAATCCTGGCTTCGCGATCGGCTCCATGGAGGCGACCGCTCCGGGTATATCGGGGTGCCCCATCGACTCGATCGGGCGGTCTCGGGCGTGCTGCTGATGGCCGCCACGCCCCGGGCCGCGCGAAAGCTGTCGCGGCAGTTCGAACGGCGGCAGGTGGCGAAAACGTATCTGGCGATCGTCTTGGCTCCCCGGCCCGACGAGGCTGCGGCCATGGCCGTGGGCTCCGTGACCGAATGGCGGGATCTCATCGAGAAACGTCCCGATCAGGCCATCAGCAGGGTTGCCGATCCGGCCTCACCCACCGCCCGGGAGGCGGTGACTGTTGCCCGGCGGCTGCCGGCGCCTCGTAGGGCCTGGCTGCCGCCGGCGTTGTCCGACGCCATGCTCCTGCAGCTCGAGCCACAGACGGGCCGCATGCATCAGTTGCGGCTCCAGACGGCTCTGCGAGGCATGCCGATCCTTGGCGACGAACTCTACGGCGGATTGCCCCTCACGGCCGGCACGGATGACGATCTCCGCGAACGGCCGATCATGCTCCATGCCTGGCGGATCGCCTATGCGGATCCCGACTCCGACGAGCTCGTCACGATCGACGCGGCCCTTCCCGCGCACTGGCCGCGACATGACTCCGCACCGAGCGAGCCGGCTGCCGGTGAGCCCGCGTGTCAGGAGGGCGGGAGCGAGCCGGCATGACGCAGCAGCTGCTCGATCCACGGTGCCGTCCACGGATTCCATGTTGGATAGGCCGCTGACAGCACCGAGCAGCCGAGCAGCACGCAGGCTGTGATCCGGCCGGCCCGGCTGCGGCCCAGCACGTCGGCGGCCGGCACGGTCGCCACCGCCCAGAGGGGCGCCATCCAGAAGAGCCAGCGAAAGCCGCTCGTCATTCCGCCATAGTTGCGATCGGGAAGCGGCCGCAGCACGTAGAAGACGATCACGATGACGGACACCGCGGCGATCGCCCGGGCGATGTCGGCCTCGCCGTCGATGTCGCGGCGTCGCCTGGCCGCGAGCAGCGCGAGCCCCGGGATGACGAGCAGCCAGGCGGGCGTGAGCGATACCACGCCGTGATGGCCGGCGATCGCGTGCCAGGCGTACATCAGCCGAGATGGCTCGCCCCGATCGATGCCCTTGGGCGACCGCCAGTAGCTCTCGAGCAGTCGGCCGTTGGGGAGGCGAATCGCGTAGTCGTACCAGTTGAGCGGATTCCATGATTCCTCGGTCGCGGCGGCGCGTGCCGTGGGAATGGCATCGATGCGGTGCGCGTAGGCCGGCACCACGGTGCCGTGGGCCAGGTGGTTTGTGCCCAGGGCGGCGGCCGCGACGAGGGCTGCGGCCGGTGCGGCGGCCATGAGCGCGCGCCGGAGATCGCTACGGCCGAGCATCACGCCCACGACTGCCAGCCAGGCGAGGGCGGGGAGTTCGAACGCCACGAGGAGCGCGGTGGTGAAGCCCGCGGCGGCAAACGTCCACGCCGACCGATCCCCGCGGCAGCGAATCAAGAACACGAGCCAGAGGCTCGCCGCGGCAGCGGCGGCGGCGGGCAGATGATTGGTGAGCACCACCGCGAACGTGCCGAGAAACGTGCCGCAGGCGAGGAGGGCCATGGCCCAGATGCGGCCCCAGTCCGACGAGCCGACCGCCTCGATCGTGCGGAAGGTGAAGGCAAGGGTGACCGCCAGCGGCACGAGGCCGGTGAGAAAGAGGAGCATCCGGCCCATCTCGAAGGGATGGTCGCCGAGTGTCCATCCGGTGAACCTGTGCAGGAGCCAGTAGGGCCCGGCACAGAGCACGGAGAGCAGGGGCGGCTTGCTCGAGTAGAGATGGAGGCGGCCTGTCGCGTCGGGGTGGACCACGGCATCGATCGTGTCCCAGCCGGGTTCCACCACGAGATCCTCGATCGCGAACGTTCCCCGCTCGACGAGGGCACGAACCGTGAGCCAACGGCTGCGGTCGTTGCCCGAAAGGAACGGCCGCACGAGTCGCTTCTCGCGGATGATCCGGCCGCGGATCGCGGACCGATCGACGGGGTTGCCGGCCGCGGCCTCCCGCTTCACGGCTTCGTCGATGAGGCGATGCTCGACCCCGATCCGGTCGATGCTGGCGACCGCGCCGATCCGCCCGGCCACGCCACCGAGCGACACGGCCGCGAGTATCCAAGCCACGCCATGCCTGAGGCGGCGGCGTGATTCGCCGGCGTCGCCCTCGTCGGCGACGGTGGTGGTCAGCGCCGCGACGCGGCCCAGATCGGCCAGGCCGCGAAAGAACCGCGACACGCCATATTTCGAGACGCCGTGGATTCGCGGCCGGTGCCGCACCGGCACCTCGACCACACGGTGGCCCTGCATGGTCACGAAGGTGGTGATGAAGCGATGCATGTCGGTCGTGAGACTGAGCCCGCGGGCCACGTCGCCGCGGATCGCTTTCAGGCCGCAGTTGTGGTCGTGCAGGTGCAGTCCGGTCACCCAGCCCACCAGCAGGTTGAAGACCCGCGAGGGCAGCGTCTTGTGCCACGGGTCGAGGCGGGGAGTCTTCCAGCCGTTCACGAGCCCCACGGAAGGGGTCTCGTCGAGGAGACGGATCATCCGCGGAATCTCGGCAGGATCGTCCTGGCCGTCGCCGTCGAGCATCACGATATGGCGGCCGCGGCACCGGCGAAAGCCGGTCATCAGCGCCGCCGACTTCCCGAGTCCGTGGTCGTGCCGCACGCCCTGCACGCGGTCATCGGCCACGGCGGCCTGCACGATCTCGTCCCATGAGCCGTCGCTGGAGCCGTCATCGACGACGAACAGTTCCCAGGAGAGTCCCGCGGCGTCGAGGCGGCTGCGGATCTCCTCGATGAGCGGGCCAATATTGCCCGCCTCATCACGCACCGGAACGACGAGAGAAACGTCGGGCGGTCGCATGACGGAAGGCTTCCTGGGCAGAGGCTGCAAGGATACCGTGGTTTGGCCGGCGGCCGCCATCCCGCCTTGCGGTGCTATCGGACGGCTGTCCGCAGTGCCGTATTGCTTTGGCCTGAGTAGACTCGGGGGACTTTCCGCGGTCGGCCCCACCGTTGCCGCCGCGTGTCTTGCCCATCGTTCCCGCTCCCTGCGCCGGACCCGTTTCCATGACCCGCCTAGTGTCGTTCGGCGTGCTCCTCGCGCT
>JBPCTA010000430.1:0-3967 GCA_051006595.1 Pirellulales bacterium | reverse complement strand
GCCCAGACGGTCCGCACCTGGACCAATGGCGTTACCACGAGCGTCTTCACAGCGACAGGGAACTGGCTTGGGGGTGTGGCGCCGGCGACCGGCGACATGGCCCGCTTCAACGGGTCGGCGGCGGGCGCCCAGGCGACGACGTACGCAACCGCCGTCGGCGGCGCCAATGGAATCCTTCTCGACATCACGTCCGCTCAAACCAGCAGCCTCTCGATCAACAACACGGCGGTCGGGGCACAGACCTTCCGCCTTGGCACGGGCACGTCATCCATCGCTGCAGGGGCCGGCGCATTCACGCTCGGCGCCAGCGGTACGGCCAACCCGGTCACACTCGTCCTGGGCGCCGGGACTGGTACGAACTCGTACACCCTGCAGAACAACTCCTCCACTGCGGCCACGATCGGGCAGAACGTGACGGCCGTCCGCGGTGGAAGTCAAACCCAGTCGAATCTCATTCTCGCCGGCAACGGTGCGTGGGCCGTGCAGGGCGCCCTGGGCGGGTCGAATACCGATGTGTCGCTGTTTGTGAATGGTGCAACCGTAACCCTGAGTGGCTCCAACTCCCATGCACTCGGTACGACCGTGTCTGCCGGTTCACTGACCCTAGCCGGCGTCGGCACACTGGGTGGAACGAGCAACGCGTTGAGCGTCTCTGGTGGTCTGCTCGATCTCGGCACCACGTCCCAGACCGTGGGTGTCCTAGCACTCACCGGAGGAACGATCGCAAACGGCACACTCACCGCTTCCTCAATCGCCGCTCAGGCCGGCATCGTCACCGGCACCTTGGCCGGGTCGGGCGGCCTGACGAAAACAACTGCCGGAGCCGTAACGCTCTCCGGATCCAACAGCCGCACCGGAACGATCGCCGTGAACGAAGGCAGCCTCGTCCTCGCCGGAACCAACAGGCTTCCCGTCGCCTCGTCGCTGACGCTCGGCACAGGAACGACCTCCGGGACGCTCGTGATCGGAAGCGCGTCCGGCAGGGGCAGTCAGACACTCGCCGGACTCGTATCCAACGGGCTCGGAGGGAGCGTAGTGGGCGGCAACGCTTCGACCGCCGTCCTGACGCTGAGCTTTGCCTCGGGTACGGTCGCGTATGCCGGCACCCTCGGCGGCGGAGGCACCAACGAGAATGCCCTCTCGCTCACAAAAGACAACGCGGGCATCCTTGCACTCAGCGGCAGCAACACCTTCACCGGCGGCGTGGATTTCGGCCGGGGCACGATCCAACTCGGCAACGACGCCGCGCTCGGTGGCGGCACGCTCACCTTCGTCACCAACGGCAACGCCAAGCGGCTCCGGTCAGACGGGGCCACGAGCCGCACGATCGCCAACGATGTCTCGCTCGGCAGCGACGCCCGACTGGGTGACGCGAGCACGGGAGACCTCGTCTTTACCGGCCACTGGACTGGCGGAGCGTTGGCGAAGACGATCACCGTCGACAGTGCCGTTGAACTGCGTGGCGACATCACGAAGACCGCCACATCGCTCACGAAAGACGGGGCCGGCACGCTGCGAATCTCCGGAACGGCAGCGTCCTTTGCCTCCTCCCTGGTGGTGAGCACCGGCACGGCCAACATCACTGGCATCCTCGGCAGCGGCACCGCGGCCACCGTCAGCGTGGGCGGCGGGGCATTCCTGATTGGCACCGGACGGGTGAACGGCGCGCTCACCGGGGACGGCCGGATCGCACCCGGCAGCAGCCCAGGGATCTTCTCCGCCGACACGCTGCTCGCCACGGCCTCGACGTCGCTCGCCCTGGAACTCACCGGCACGGGGGCGCCGAACTGGGCTTCGGCCACCAACAGCGGCAACGACGTGCTTCGGCTCACCAACGCGACGACTCCCTTTGCCGGTTCGCTTCTGGCGTCGAACGTGATCGATGTCTACTTCGGCGCCGACACGGGCACGTTCCTCGGCGGGTTCTATACCGATAAGTCCGGAGACTTTTCCACGAACATCGCCTCCGCGACCTACAACTACTACATCCCTGGCGACGGCAACGGCCCCATCACCTACAACGGCGTAAAGTACTACTCGCTTGCCACGGGAAGCGTGATCGTCTCGACGGTCACGGTGTCCACCGCGGCTTTTGCAGACGGTACTGTCACGAACGGCCAGGCGAGCCAGTTCGTGGTTGTCCCTGAGCCCGCCTCGGTGAGTCTTGGGCTAGCTGCCGCTGCGATCGTAAGTCTCTCCGTCACTCGCCGGCGTCGATAGGCAGATCCTCCAGTGAGCCATACCGCCCGACGACGAGCCTGCAGTTTGCTCTCGCGAGGCCCGGCCGTGGCTTCGGGATCTGCCGCGTTTACGCTCGTCGAGCTTCTGGTTGTGATTGCGATCATTGCGACACTCATCGGCCTCCTTCTGCCCGCAGTTCAGTCCGCACGGGAAGCGGGCCGCCGCAGCCAGTGCAGCAACAACATGCGACAACTCGCCCTTGGACTTCACGGACACCACGACGCGAAGGGTTCATTTCCGGGGCATCCCTCCCCTGGCGGCGAGATTGGCGTTGGCTGGCTTTGTTTCGTGCTTCCTCAGATCGAGCAGACGGCTCTCTTCGCGAACGTAGACGCGAACTCAGCCGCGTATGCAGCCGGTCAGAACACGAACCGCCAACTCGGCCGGCAGAGGATTCAAACTTTTCTCTGCCCTAGCTACGGCTCAGATCGGTCAGTCTCGTCCGTGGACGACATCACTGGCTTCGGCAACGCCTACACGTCCCATTACGTCGGCAACGGGGGCCCGATCGGCACCAACCTAGCCTCAATGGTCGCCTATCCGTCCATCACCTCGAGCGGTGATGCGCCCTTTGCCTGCGATGGCGTGCTCCCCTTCATTCCCCTGCGGGTCACGGCCAACCCAGGAAAGGCGACCGGTGTTCGGATCCGCCAGATCACCGACGGCACGAGCAAGACGCTCATGATCCTAGAGGTGGCATGGCAGGGGCTGGAATCGGCAGCTGCTGGAGTGACATCGGGCACGCTACGGAGTTGGGTGCGAGGGGCAGGCTGGAACCATAGCGGCACGGTCCTCAAGAACGTCCGCAGTCCCATGAAGACGGTTCGGTACACCGGCAATGACTTCAACGACATCAGCATGGGAAGTAACCATCCCGGCGGGTGCACGGTGGCCTATGCCGACGGCCGCATTCAGCCGCTCGCCGAATCGGCCGACCTCGCGGGCGTCCTCCTGCCTCTGGCCAGTCGTGCGGGCGCCGAGATCGTGGCAACGGAGTAGAATGAGGTTCTTGCCGCATGCGAGGCGGATTCTGTCGCATGAAACGCGAATGCCACGGAGCAGAGTAATCCGACGCAAAATCATTGAAAGAGCGACGCTCAAGACGGTCGCCGAGCGTGCCGGCACGTCGGTCACGACGGTTTCCCGGGTTCTCAACGGCATCGCCGCCGAGCACAACATTCCTTCGCCGACGCAGCGCCGCGTCTGTGAGGCGGCTGCGGCGCTCAACTTTTCACCGGATCCCGTGGCCCGCGGCCTCCGTCTTCGGAAGACGGGGACGCTCGGCGTGATCGTTCCCGACATCTCGAATCACTTCTTCGCGTCGGTCATTCGCTCCATGTCCTCCGCGGCCGAATCTCGGGGCCGGTCGATCCTCCTTGGCGATTCGATGGAGGCCACCGCCCGCGAGATTACTGTGCTCGATGTGCTCCTGCGACGACGAGTCGATGGCCTTCTCCTGGCTCCCGTGGGGCTGGACTACCGCCATCTCCAACAACTCGAAGCGACGTCAGGGGTGCCAACCGTGCTGGTCGATCGCTGGTTTTCGGAGCTGAAGCTGCCCCATGTCGCATCGGATAACGTCCAGGGAACCCGTGACGCGATCGATCACCTGATCGGCCTCGGGCATCGGCGAATCGCCTTTCTTGCGGGCCATGCGGCCTCAAAGCCTGACGCCGAACGCCGCGCCGGCTACCGGGAGGCTCTTGAGCGGCACGCTATTCAGTTT